>JAJZFR010000395.1 GCA_021805265.1 Acidobacteriota bacterium
CACGGCGGAGAAGCTGGAAGCGGACCGCCGGCAGCAGATTGCAGCCAAGCTGCCGCCGCGCTATCCGGGGACGTGCCGCAGCCTGAGCCATGCGCAGATCGAGCAGAATCTGGCGGACGGGACGCCGTTTGTGGTGCGCATGAAGGTGCCTGCGGAAGGCTCGACGACGTTTACCGACGAGTTACGCGGGGCGATTACCTTTGAGCATCGCAATGTAGATGACCAGGTACTGCTGAAGAGCGACGGCTACCCGACCTATCACCTGGCCAACGTGGTGGATGACCACCTGATGCGGATTACCGACGTGATCCGGGCCGAGGAGTGGATTTCCTCGACGCCCAAGCACGTGCTGCTCTACGACGCGTTTGGCTGGGAAAAGCCGCAGTTCTGGCACATGCCACTGCTGCGCAACCAGGACAAGTCGAAGATTTCGAAGCGGAAGAATCCGGTTTCGCTGATTTACTACCGCGAGGCGGGCTACCTGGCGCAGGCGGTGGTCAACTTTCTGGGCCTGCTGGGCGGCGGGATGCCTGCGGATTTCAATCAGGGGACGGAGAAGTTCACGCTGGATGAGATGGAGCGGAACTTCCAACTGAAGAACGTGCGCACGGGCGGCCCGGTGTTTGACCTGACCAAGCTGAAGTGGCTGAACGGGGAGTATCTGCGGTCGATGAGCCTGGATGAATTTTATGGCGCGCTGCGAACGACGGTGCTCTCGGACGAGTATCTGCGGTCGATTGCGGGGCTGGTGCAGACGCGGATCGAGCTGCTGAGCCAGTTTGGCGACCTGACGGGATTTTTTCTGAACGACAATACGCAGCCGGAGGTTTACCTGCCGAAGAATCGCAGCCGGGAGGAGACGCTGGAGTTTGTGGGCGAGCAGTTGACGGCTCTGGAGGGGTCGGCGTGGGATCAGCCCGCGATCGAAGCCGCGCTGAAGCAACTGAGCGAGGAGAAGCAGTGGACGGTGAAGGAGAATTTCATGCTGCTGCGGGCGATTGTGACGGGGAGCACGATGAGTCCCCCGCTGATTGAAAGCATGGTGGTGTTTGGCAAGGCGCGGACACTTGACCGGCTGCGACGGTTCGTGGAGACGGAGAAGAAGCGTCCGGTGCCGAAGGGGTGATTTTCCCGCAGGCGATTTCGGGCTATTTTTTGAGCAGGGATTGGCGGTCGATGAGGTTTCCGTCGAGGAGGAGCGAGTGGAACTGGCGCAGGTTCCAGACGCTTGCGGTGGGGTCGGCATCGAGCAGGAGGATGTCGGCGCGGCGTCCGGGGGCGATCTGGCCGAGTTCGTTCCAGTGGAGTTGCTCGGCGTAGTTGTTGGTGGCTGCGGCGAGGGCTTCGCGGGGGGATAGGCCGAGGCGGACGAGCATTTCCAGTTCCACGTGGAGCGAGATGCCGGGCAGCGCGCCCATGGCGGGGGCTCCGCTCGATGCCAGATAGTGGGGATAGGACTCGAAGAGGACCTGGTTGCTGGCCCAGAGGCGCTCGGCCTGCTGATTGGCGCGCTTGTGCGCTCCCTCTTCGAGCCAGCGCTGGGTTCCGATGGGCAGCCTGTGTTCCCAGGAAAAGAGGGGATAGACCAGTTCGCCGGTCTGGCGGTCGGTGACTCCGTCGGCGAGGTGGGGATCGAGCAGGCGGGCGGCTGGCTCGAGCCAGAGATTGCGGTGATCTGGCAGGGAGAGAAAGGAAAGGCTGAAGGTGGGCATCAGCGCGGTGCGATGGTCGGCGAGAAAGCGGGCGTAGTCGTGGAGGTGAGGGTCCGTGGGCGGCAGGCGCTCAGCGTAGCCGTAAGCCGTGCGGGCTGCCGAGCCGTAGGGGTCTTCGGCGAGGGGCTGCTGGAGTTCTTCGGGGATGACGCCGATCCCATAGCGGCCCATGTGGAGCAGCGCATCGACCCCGGCCTGGACACTGACGTGGACGGGCGTGGCGACAAACTCGCCGTAGGTGGCAAGGCCAATGGCGTGAGCGTGTTCGATGATCCACTGGGTGTTGGCCGCGGTGAGGTCGATGCCGAGCAGGAGGACGCGTGTTCCGAGGCGGGCGGTCTCGGTCAACTGGCGCGCGGTGTCCTCGGGGTTGAGTTCGGCGGGGCGATTTCCGTTGACCTTGAGGATGCGGCTCCAGGCGGGCTGCCGGAGGAGCAGGCTGTAGTTGTCGGTCGAGCCGATGGAGTCCACCAGGTAAACGTGCGGCGAGGGGCTGGCATGGGTGTCGGCGTCGCCATAGAGGCCGCCGGAGCGAGCGACGACGGTAGTAACGCCCATGTAGAGATTGGCCAGGGCCTGGTCCTGCCCGCTCATGGAGGCGTAGCCGTCGATCAGGCCGGGGATGAGATATTTTCCGGAGCAGTCGATGACGGTAGCGCCCTTGGGGATGGGTAGCGCGACGCGCGGACCGACGGCGGTGATGCGACCGTCGCGGATGTAGACGACGGCGTCGTGGAGGTCGTTGGCGGAGTGTCCCCAGTTGGTGACGTCGATAATGGTGCCGCCGACGAGGACCAGTGGGGGCGCGGACAGAAGCTGGTTGTGGCCGAGGGAAGGAAGCTGGGCAGGTGCAGGCAGGCAGGCGGGCAGAACGGATAACAGGCAGGTAGCCAGTCGAAGGGCAGCGGCGGGACGACGGCCGGGTCGGTCGGGGTTGGTGCCTGGCGGCTGCACTGCGCTCACCCGGCGATCCGATGGCGAAGCTGCCGGTCGCGGCCCGAGCCGGAATCCACTGGCTCTGCCGGATGGGCGGCGCGATGCTCGGCGAGGAGCGGACGAAGCTGCTCGAGGGCGGCATCGACGGAGAGGCCGTGGAGTTTGCGCAGTTGATCGACCTTGCCGTGCTCGATGAACTGGTCGGGCCAGCCGATGCGGACGACGGGGACGGATAGGTTCATTTCGGCGAGAGCATCCAACACGGCGGAGCCGAAGCCGCCCATGAGGGCGTGATCCTCGAAGGTGACGAAGATGGCCGACTGCTCAGCATAGCGGCGGATGAGGTCTGTATCGAGGGGCTTGACGAAGCGGGGATTGATGACGGCGGCGGAGAAGCCGTCTGCCTCCAGCCTCGCGCCAAGCTCGCGAGCGAGGGTGGACATGGGGCCGAGGCCAAGGATGGCCACTTCGGCCGTGCTTCCGCCGGAGAGTACCTCCGCCTTGCCGATGGGCAGGAGGGCCGGCAAGGGCTTGCGGACGACGCCCTCGACCACGCCGCGCGGGTAGCGAATGGCGCTGGGGCCGGGCAGGGTGAGCGCGGTGCGCATCATGTCGGCCAGCTCGTCCTCGTCTTTGGGGGCCATGAGGACAATCTCGGGGATGCCGCGCAGGTAGCTGATGTCGAAGAGGCCGTGGTGGGTGGGGCCGTCGTCGCCGGAGAGGCCGGCGCGGTCCATGCAGAAGACGACGGGCAGCTTCTGGAGACAGACATCGTGAACGATGGGATCAAAGGCGCGCTGGAGGAAGGTGGAGTAAATGGCGCAGACGGGTTTGAATCCCTGGGTGGCCATTCCGGCTGCGAAGATGACGGCGTGCTCCTCGGCGATGCCGACGTCGAAGTAGCGTTTGGGGTGATGCGGGCGGAAGAGATCGAGGGCGGTGCCGTTGGGCATGGCGGCAGTGATGGCGACGACCTTGTCGTCGGTATTGGCCAACTGGACGAGCGTGTTGGCGAAGACTTCCGAGTAGGTGACCTGTCCGGCGGGCTTGGTTTCGCCGGTCTCGGGGTCGTAGGGTCCGAGGCCGTGGAATTTCTTCTGCTTGTCGAGGGCTGGCTGGTATCCCTTGCCCTTCTGGGTGAGGACGTGGAGCAGAACTGGTTTGTTTTCCGTCTTGAGGAACTTGAAGGTTTCAATCAGGAGCGGGATATTGTGGCCGTCGATGGGGCCGTAATAGGTGAGGCCGAACTCCTCGAACAACATGGATGGCCAGAGCAGCCCCTTGGCCGCTTCCTCGGCCTTGCGGGCGACGTTGAGGGCGGTCTTGCCGCCGAGGCGCTGGAGCAGCCGCGCGGCGGAATCGTGGAGGTGCTTGTAGTGTTCGTTGGTGACGATGCGGTGAAAGTAGCCTGCAATGGCGCCGACGTTGCGGTCAATGGACCACTCGTTGTCGTTGAGGACGACGATCATGCGTTTGGTCTGTTCGGCGATGTTGTTGAGCGCCTCGAAGGAGATGCCGTTGGTGAAGGCGGCGTCGCCGGCGACGGCGATGACGTGGTTGTCAGCGCCGTTGAGGTCGCGGGCGACGGCCATGCCGAGAGCGGCGGAGAGCGCGGTGCCGGCGTGGCCCGCGCCATATGCGTCATGGTCGCTTTCGGTTCGCAGCATGAAGCCGTTGAGGCCGCCGGGCTGGCGGATGGTGGCGAACTGGCTGCGGCGACCGGTAAGCAGCTTGTGGATGTAGGCCTGGTGGCTGACATCCATGGTGATCTTGTCTGCGGGGGTGTTGAAGACGTAGTGCAGGGCAATGGACAGCTCGACGACGCCGAGATTCGGCCCGAGATGGCCGCCGGTTCGGGAGAGGTTCTGGATGAGGAACTCGCGTATCTCGGCGGCGAGGGCTTCCAACTGGGTCGAATTGAGACGCTTGAGATCGCGTGCCGAGTCAATGGTTTCGAGCAAACTTGCCATGCAGCTTCCTTCCCCGAGGGGCCATTCGGGCGCATTGTCGGGACGTGTCGCGATCCGAGGAGCACAACAACTCTACGGCGAGCATGAGCAGGTCAACGCGCGTTTGCGCCCATTGGCCTGCACCCTCGCCAGCGCCTAGAAGAGTATAGCAAGTTGTGAATTGGCGCTTTTTGGGGGGGTGAAATCGGGTGTGGATCGAGGAGACCGGTTTTGGAGTGGTGTGACGGAGGGTTAGGATGAGTTTTGGCATCTGCGGCAGGAGGGTTTAACAACGATGAAGGCAGGGTTGAAGTTCTACCGGGCACCGAGGCTGGTATGTGGGCGATGGCGCTGCATCGTGGTTTTGCTGCTGTCCTGCTGGCTCTCGGCTGCGGCGAGTGAGGGACAGATGTTGACGCCGGGGGACGGAGCGCCGGTAGCCAATCCGCTGGGCGATACCGCGATGAAACCGGGCAAGGCGCTGCTAATGGAGCTGGACGCGCGATTTGCGCGGGCGACGCTGGCCGGCGGCGGCAAGGCATTTGTGGGCTGGCTGGCCGAGGACGCGGTTTCGCTGGCCAATGGCAAGGCAGCGGTCGAGGGTCGCGAGGCCATCGCGAAACAGGCAACCTGGACGCCGGAGCAATACCAGTTGACATGGACGCCGACCGACGCGGTGCTGAGCCAGGCGGGCGATATGGGCTACTCGTGGGGTCATTACGAGGGCCGCGGCAGAGACGCCGCCGGGAACCCGATCATGACCTCGGGCAGATACGTGAATCTATGGCGGCTGGAGCCGGATGGAAGCTGGAAAGTCATTCTTAACTCGAGCAACGAGGAGCCAGTGGGAGCGGGAGACTGTTGCCGATTGCCACCGGTGTAACTTCCATTGGGTGAAAACTGACCCATAAGTTGCAGATATGGAGTTCCGGTTTGCATGATACTTAGTGTGGACCAGTAGACTCTGATGTCAGCCACGCCCAACATCACGAGAAAGGAAACTGCGTCGCCGGGGGGCGGCGCGGCAATGGCGCGTCTTGATCGCGGCTATCAGCCCGCGCTCGAGGAGATTCTGCGGCTTGCTGCGGTTCTCTCCGGGGCGGACTACGCCTATATCGCGTGGCCGGATGGGACGCAACTGCGCTATCGCAGCACTTACGGATTTCTGGCCGAGCAGCAATCGTTGAGCACGACGGCATGCTATCGGACGCTGCGGCAGAACAAGCCGATGCTGGTTGACAATGCGTTTGAAAACGACCGCTTCGCGCCGCAGGGGATACCGCTGGAAAATACGGCGTGGTGCGGGTCGTATCTGGGCATTCCGGTTTCTCTTCCCGACCCCGCGGGACTGGTTGCGACTAACCAGCAGGAGGGCCAGACCGGCGAGTCGGCATCCCCCGCCATTGGCACGCTCGCCGTGCTGGCCGCGGATACGGATCGATTCAGCCCGCACCATGTGCCGCTGTTGAGCATCCTTGCGCGGCAGGTGGCTACGCAGGTCGAGTTGTCGATCAAGTCCTCGACCTATGAACAGATGGCGCGGGCGCGGCAGCGGATGGAGCGCGCGCTGACGGTCGAGCGCAGCTTCGTAGCCTCGGCGCTGGATTCGATTCCGGCGCTGGTCGCGGTGCTGGATAATTCGGGGCGATTCATTCGCTGCAATCGCGCGTGCGAGGAGTTGACGGGGCTGCCGCTGGCGGAAGTGATCGGCGAGTCGTTCGTCGAGACCATGATGGTGGAGCAGGATGCCTTTGGCTGGGCCTTGACCAAGGTGGCCGATGCGGCTGGTGGCATGGTTGTTGGTCCCTATGAAAATCTGTGGCGGGGATATGACGGTGTACCGCGACGGATTCACTGGACGCTGCGCCCCATGGCCGGGCTGGACCGGGAGATGCAGTACCTGATTCTTTCCGGCCACGACATCACGGATCAGCGCAACGCGGAGGTTGCCCTGCTCTCGACCGAAACGCGCTACCAGCACGTGGTGGAAAGCAGTCTTTCGTTCATCTTTACCACCACACTCGATGGACGGTTTACCACGCTGAATACGATCACGGCAAAGAGCCTTGGGTATTCGGTCGAGGAGCTGGCGGGCAGACAGGTTACGGAGATTCTTGGCCCGGAGGCGCGGGAGACTTTCGGGGAAAGCCTGCGGGCGATTGCAACGGCGGGAGAGTTTCGCGGCACGGTGCCAATGTTGCGCAAGGACGGGGTGGAGCGACGGATCGAATTCAGCAGCCGTCGGATGGACATGGCGGGGATGGCCTCGTTCGTGCTGACGCACGGGATTGACGTAACGGAACAGCAGGTGACCGAGGATGAGCTTCACCTGGTTCGCCGGCAGCAGGAGCTGATCCTGGGAGCGGTTGGGGACGGCATCTATGGCATGGGCCTGGAGGGCCGCTTCACCTTCGTCAACCCGGCGGCGGCCAAGATGCTGGGTTACACGACGGAGCAGCTCCAGGGAAAACTGGTGCATGAGGCGATCCATCATCATCACGCGGATGGCTCGATCTATTCGAGCACCCAGTGCGCGATCCTCGAGGGAATGCGCAAGGGCGAGGCGGTGCGGGTTCGGGATGATGTTTTCTGGCGCAAGGATGGGAGCAGCGTGGCGGTGGAGTATGTGGCCAGCCCGATTCTGGACGAAGGCAAGATTGCGGGCATGGTGGTCGCCTTCCAGGATGTGGCGGAACAACGGCGGCTGGAGAGCATGAAGGATGAGTTTGTATCGACGGTGAGCCACGAACTGCGCACACCGCTCACGTCGCTGCGCGCTTCGCTGGGCCTGATCGCATCGGGTGCGCTCGAAAAGCGGCCCGAAAAGCAGAAGCAGATGATCGAGGTCGCTCTGGCGAACTCGGATCGGCTGATCCGGCTGGTGAACGACATCCTGGACTTTGATCGAGTGGAAAAAGGTGGCATGACGCTGAACCGGGAGGTGATTCCGGCAATTGACCTGCTGCGGCGGGCTGCCGACGTGGCCCACGACGCGGCGACCAAGGCCAGCGTCACCTTCCGCTTCGATGGCGGGCTGCACACGGTCTATGCCGATCAGGAGCGGGTATTGCAGGTTCTGGGGGAGCTGGTCTCGAACGCGATCA
This sequence comes from Acidobacteriota bacterium, assembly GCA_021805265.1. Taxonomy (GTDB): domain Bacteria; phylum Acidobacteriota; class Terriglobia; order Terriglobales; family Acidobacteriaceae; genus Acidicapsa. The sequence goes on from JAJZFR010000395.1 coordinate 7,702, forward strand.
AGTTTTCCCAGCCCCATACTGCGGTGAAACTCTCCGCAGAAACGGGCGGTCCCGGCGAGATCATCCTGATCGTATCCGACCAGGGGCGGGGAATCGCGGCGGACAAGCTGGAGGTTATCTTCGAGCGCTTCCACCAGGGCGACGCCTCGGACGCGCGCGCGCTGGGCGGGACGGGAATGGGACTGGCGCTGTGCCGCCAGATCGTCCGCCAGCATGGGGGACGCATCTGGGCGGAGAGCGAACCGGGCAAAGGCAGCCGGTTTCTGTTCACGCTGCCGGCCGGAGCGACAGCCAAAAATACGGCGATGCCCGCACTGTGACGCGCGCCCGGCTCGCGCCAGGCGACGGCGCAGAAATCCTTTCTCCCCTGGGGAAAATCGGGCAACCCGGCCTGATAAGCTGAAGACAGGCAATCGAAACATGGCCTGGCGCGTCTATCTGGCAGCGGAATGGCGGCGGAGTGGCCTCGAAAAAGAATCCCGTCCGTGCAGTGGTGGATCGAGATCGAGATTCACAGGCCAGTTGTAGAGATCGAGTTCACAGATTGAGGAGAGTTTTGGTGAAGGGTAAGTTTCTGCTGTTTGTTCTTTGCGCCTGTGCGCCGATTTCTGTTTTTGGTCAGGCATCTTCATCGTCCTCGGCCTCGTCCTCGGCGACTACCACTCCGGCGCTGCCCGAGGCACCCAAACCAGCCGGCCACTTTGATGTGTATGCGGGTGTGGCTTACTCCTCGGCCAACCAGGTGAAAAGCTCGTCTGCGCTGTTTGGCGGCACGGTGGCGGTGGACGGGAAGCTGAAACCCTGGCTGGGCGGCACGGTGGACTTTGGCTACTACGGCATGGGTTACGGGATGGTCAAGCCGACCATGTACACGATGCTGGCGGGACCGGCATTCTTCATTCCGTCGGACAAATTCGAGGGGTACGTTCACGTGCTATTCGGACTGGCGCATACGGGCGGGGTAGGCGCGACGCCCAACCTGGCTTACGCGTACGCGGTGGGCGGGGGCATGCAGTACGACATACGGCGCAATCTGGCCCTGCGGGCGGCGGGCGACGGCATCTTCTCGGCCTTTGCTCTGGACCCGAATCATGTGGGCTATTCGCAGAATATGCGGGTGAATCCGCGGGCGACATTTGGCGCGGTCTATCACTTCTGAGGGCGCGCAAGTTCTCCGCAGAGTCGTTTTCGTGCATGAGTGAGTTGTGAGGCTGGCCGGTCAGAGATGCTGCGCGGCTGCGCGGGCCGGGATGGCAATGCGCGCCAGCTCGAGCAAGGCACCGGTGACCGTCTCGGAGGCGTGGCGGAGCACGTCGCCTTCGGAGAGAAAATTTCCCACAATGCAACGGATGCCCATGCTCTCGATGCGGTCCACGTTCGGCTCGATGGGGACGGAGCCTTCGGCGGCGTAGCGGAGGAGCATCTGAGGCGAAACCGGGGCGGTGTTGATGAGCGCGTAGTCGAAGATCGGCGCTCCGGCGTGCTCGTAGATGCGCTCGATATGCTGGGAGGCCGACAGGCCGAGACTTTCGTTGGCCTGGGTCATGAGGTTGCAGACAAAGACGCGCACCGCGTCAGCGCGCGCCAGAGCCTGGGGAATCCCCTGGACCAGCAGATTGGTGATCAGCGAGGTATAGAGCGAGCCAGGACCGAGGGTGATGAGGTCGGCGCGCTCGATGGCTTCGAGGGTCTCCGGGAGGGGCTGCGCAACCGGCGGATCGAGGCTGAGTTCGAGGATGCGCTGCCTGCTTGCGCTGATGCTGGTTTCGCCGCGCACGATGGAGCCGTCATCCATGCGCGCGACCAGCGTGGCGTTGGCTGTGGTGGCGGGATAGATGCGACCGCGAGTGGCCAGAATCTTGCTGGCGAGCTGAATGGCGTGGGCGAAATCGCCGGTGATCTCGGTAAGCGCGGCAACGAAGAGAT
>JAJZFR010000206.1 GCA_021805265.1 Acidobacteriota bacterium
CGCATCTTCGTCTCCGCCACAGAAGCGGCCTCCGACACATACGCTCGCTTCTGGACATCCCTCGCCAGCGGACAACCCGCAACCGGCATCTTTCCTCGCCACTCCAAATCCGGTCAGACCATCTGGATACAGGCCAGCTACAACCCCATCCTCGACTGGAATGGAAAACCCTACAAAGTCGTCAAATTCGCCTCCGACCTGACCGAATTCATCCGCCAGACCGAGACCACCCAACACACCGCACAAAGCGTCGCCGCCGCCGCTGAAGAGATGGCCTGTTCCATCGCGGAAATCAGCCGCAACATGCAGTTGTCGCGCGACGCAGCAGGCCACATCCTCGACGTCTCGCAAAGCTCCACGCAACACTCCACCGAACTGGTCAACTCCATGAAGTCCATGAAGTCCATCGTTGACCTCATCCGCGAAATCGCCGCGCGCGTCAACATGCTCGCCCTCAACGCCACCATCGAGGCCGCTCGCGCCGGAGAAGCCGGCAAAGGCTTCGCCGTCGTCGCCAGTGAAGTCAAAAACCTCTCCGACCAAACCGCCAAAGCCACCCAGCAGATCAGTCAGGAAATCTCCACCATCCAGAAGTTCTCCGGCTCGGTCGCCGACAGCGTCCGCGACACCATGGACGGAGCCACCCAGATGAGCGGCTACGTCAGCAGCGTCGCCACCGCCATCGAGCAGCAATCCGCCGCCACACGACAGATCTCCGAACACTGCGGCAGCCTGGTCACCGCCGTCGAAACCATCCTCGCTCAAACTACCCGCTGAGCCGCCCACGCTTCACCAGCCAACGCAGCGCAGACAGGTCAAAACCCAACCCAAATCAACAAAAATCCAAACCCCCTACGCTGATAACCGATGCACTCTCAAGGCAAGTTCCTTGCTCTTGCCTTTGCCCTAGCTCTTGCCCTAGCTCTTGCCCTTGCAGTTGCCTTTGCTGTTGCCTTTGCTCTTGCCCTTGCCTTTCTTGTTGTCATTCCCGAAGGGAATCTGCTGTTGCCCTTGCTGTTGCCCTTGCACTTGCCCTTGCACTTGCCCTTGCTCTTGCCCTTGCTGTTGCCTTTGCTCTTGCCCTTGCCTTTCTTGTTGTCATTCCCGAAGGGAATCTGCTGTTGCCTTTCCCATCCATCCCCAGCAAGCGCCCGTCCGCGACCAACGGGAGCGCCACCGCGCGAACGCGCGTCCGCTGCATGCAATGCCGCTGCATGCAATGCCCTAGAAGGCAGCTAGCGATCCTTCTGCTGCGCGATATACCGCTTCGAGTCGAACTTTTTCCCCGTGCTCCCGCCCGCCATATACCGAATCAGCCCAAAGACCGGCCTGTCGAACCACGGCCGGTCATGCTTGCCCACCATCGCCCACGCAATCCCCGCATACCCATTCGGATCCCGCCCATCCAGTTCATACCGGTCGTTCAGCTCGACCGCCCACTGGTAGCCCACCGCCACGCTCGGACTCCACTCCAGCATCTTCTTCGCCCAATACATGCGCATGTAGTTGTGCATCCACCCCGTCGCCACCATCTCCCGCTGCGCCGCATTCCACAGCTCGTCATGCGTCTCCGCGCGCTCCATCTGCTCCAGCGTATACAGCCACGGTCGCGCGTCTCCCGCATGCGCCAGCAGCGTCTTCTGCGCCCACGGCTCCGCGCACTCCCACGTGTCATAGTGCGCATTGTGCCGCACAAACAAGACTGCCAGCTCGCGCCACCCAATCAGTTCGTCCAGATACTTCTCCACCGTTGCCACGCAAGCCGCTCCCGCCTCCCGCGCCGCCAGCGCAATCGTCACCGGCGAAAGATGCCCATAGTGCAGATACGGACTCATCTGGCTCGTTCCCCTCACCTCCGGATGGTTCCGCTGCTCGTCATAGTCGGCAAGCTGCCCCTCGGTAAACTCCCGCAGCCGCCGCAGCCCCGCATGCGTCCCACCGGTAAAGTTCTCCACCGGACGCACCCGCCGATCGAACGCCGCCGGAAATCCCTCCGTAATCTCCCCCGCCAGATTCCATCCCCGCAGCTTCTGCCCATCCCACTTCCTCACCGGCTCCACCACCGGAATCGGCTTCAGCCACGTCTCCAGTTCCCGCTTCAAATGCGGGCGAAAGTGATGCAGCAGCACAAAGCTCCGGTTAAAGATCGCCGACGGCACCACCACATCCGCATCCACCGTCCAGCAGGGAATCCGCAGTCGCGCCGCCAGCGCCCGCCGCCACCGCTCCGGCTCGCGACACACATTCTCGTCTCCAATCACCATCGCCGCATCCACCTCGGCCAGAAACGCCTCCAGCGAATCCCCATCCACCGACCGCCGCACCACAAACTCGATCCCGCGCTCCGCCAGGTCTTCAGCCACATCCCGCAGCCCCTGCGCCAGAAAGTGATAGTGCCGCCAGTTCGCATTCGGATAGTTGGCAATCACGCCAAAGTAGACGATCAGCGGCAAGTCCAGCACGTTGGCCACGCGCACCGCCGTCTCCAGCGCCGGATTCTCCACCGCCCGCTGCGCATGCTGCATCCAGTACACGACGCACCGTCCGCCCACCGGCTCACCGCCGCGCCGCACCCTGATCCGCTTGTCCTCCGCCAGCGCCTTCAGTTCTTCCATCGTTCCAGCCTTCTCTCCACACACCCACAAAATCCCGGCAAACAGAAAAGGCTGCCTCCACGGCAGCCTTCGTTCATCCTCACCTCGTCGGCCATCCCAAGCCTCCGACCCAAACACCCCAGAAAATCTGCTGTTACCCCTGCTGCCGCTTTTGCTTTTGCCTTTGCTGTTGCTTTTGTTGTTGCCTTTGCCCTTGCCTTTGCAGTTGCCTTTGCTTCTGCTCTTGCTTTTGCTTTTCTTGTTGGCCTTCCCGAAGGGAATCTGCTTCTTCTTTTGCCTTTGCCTTTGCCTTTGCCTTTGCTCTTGCCCTTGTTCTTGCTCTTGCTTTTCTTGTTGTCATTCCCGAAGGGAATCTGCTTTTGCCTTTGCCCTTGCCTTTGCTTCTGCCTTTGCCTTTGCCCTTGCTTCTGCCCTTGCCCTTGCTTTTCTTGTTGGCCTTCCCGAAGGGAATCTGCTTTTGCCGTTGCTTCTTACCCTCTCACCCCAAAGCCAAATCGCGTCTCCTCAGAAGCTGCCCCACGCCCGCGAAATGTAATCCGACATCGACATCCCCACCAGCGCCAGAAACGTGAACAGGCCCGCGAAGACCGTCAGCTTCATCAGCTTGCTGCTGTACTTGATGTGCATGAAAAACAGCACCACCAGCGTCGCCTTGAAGACGGCGATCCCCAGCGCCACCACCGCGTTCCAAGGTCCCAGCTCCAGATACGAAGCCGCAACCGTCAGTGCCGTACAAATCAGCAGCGTCGCCGCAATCAGTACATAAATCTTCGGGCTGACAATATGCGGCTCTTCGCCGTGGTGTGTTTCCAATTCGGACATCGCTTTTCTCCGTTGTTCAGTTTCTTCTTCTTTGATCCCATGGTCACTGATGCCGACTGATCAGATACAGCAGCGGGAACAGAAAGATCCACACAATATCGACAAAGTGCCAATACAGCCCAAAATTCTCGATGAACGCGATATTCCCATTGTCATACGCGCCGCGCATCGCCTTCACCAGCATGAACACCAGCAGTCCCATGCCGATAATCATGTGCAGCGCATGCATGCCCGTCATCGCAAAGTACAGGCTGAAGTAAATCTCCGTATGCTGCGCCATATCCAGCGGCAAACCCGGTTCCACCGGCTGTCCCGGCTCCGCCTTCGGATGCACAAAGGTCATCGCGTCGAAGCGCAATCCCGGCACATGGTGCTGCACCCACTTCTCGTGATACTCCACGCTCTTGATCCCCAGAAACGCCAGTCCAAGGATCAGCGTCAGGATGATCGACAGAATCAGCCCTCCGCGCTTCCGCGTCTCCGCGCACCACACCCCCATCGCCATCGTAAAGCTGGAGGTAATCAGCACCGCAGTATTCGTCGTCCCCAGCACAATCGAAAGCGTATGCGAACCCGCCACAAACGCCGGATAGTACCAGTTCCGATAGATCAGGTATGCCGTAAACATCCCGCCGAAGAACATGATCTCCGTCAGCAGGAACAGCCACATCCCAAAGCTGGCTGACTCCTTCTGCTGCTCCATCGACACAAAATGGTGCCGCTGATACGCAGGATGCTCGTGATGTTCGCCTTCGTGAACCACTGCCATCGGGCTATCCAACTTGCGTTACCTCGTGTTCTTTCTGGCGCTCCAGCCACTCGTAGTCATACGCGTCCTGGGTCACCACAGGAATCTCGACAAAATTCTCCGTCAGCGGCGGCGATTGAATCTGCCACTCCAGCCCCGTCGCCTGCCACGGATTCGCCCCGGCAATCTTCCCATACTTCAGGCTCCACACCAGATAGATCATCGGCAGCAGATACCCGACTCCCAGAATCGTCGCGCCCGCCGTCGAGAAGACGTTCAACACCTGAAACTCCGGCGGATACGCCGCATACCGCCGCGGCATCCCCAGCATCCCCAGCAGAAACTGCGGGAAAAAGGTGAAGTTGAAGCCGATAAACGTCACCACCGCCGCCAACTGCGAGATCTTCTCCGGATACATCCGGCCCGTCATCTTCGGCCACCAGAAATGGATGCCCGCCAGGAACGCCATCAGCATCCCGCCCACCATCACAAAGTGAAAGTGCGCCACGATGAAGTACGTCTCCGTCAGGTGAATATCCGTTCCGGAGGCGCCCAGAAAGACGCCCGTCAAGCCGCCAATCGTGAACAGGCCCATGAAACCGAACGCGTACAGCATCGGTGTCTCAAAGGTGATCGATCCCTTGTACAGCGTGAACGCCCAGTTGAAGATCTTGATCGACGACGGCACCGCCACCAGCATCGTCAACAGGCTGAAGACCAGCGTCGAGTAGTTCGAAACACCCATGATGAACATGTGGTGCTCCCACACAAAGAACCCGAAGACCGCAATCGCCACCGACGAAAACGCCACCGCCGAGTACCCAAAGACGCGCTTGCGTGAAAACGTCGAGATCACCTCGCTGATCACGCCCATCCCCGGCAGGATCATGATATACACCGCCGGATGCGAGTAGAACCAGAACAGATGCTGAAACAGAATCGGATCCCCGCCCTTTGTCGGGTCAAAGACGCCAATCCCGATCGTCCGCTCCAGCAGCACCAGCACAATCGCAATCGCCAGCACCGGCGTCCCCAGCACCATCAGGATCGACGCCGCATAGTGCGACCACACAAACAGCGGCAGCTTGAACCACGTCATCCCCGGCGCGCGCATCCGGTGAATCGTCACAATGAAGTTCAACCCCGTGAAGATCGACGAGAACCCGGCCACAAAGATCGCCAGCCCCGTCGTCACCACATTCGTATTCACATAGTGCGTCGAGAGCGGCGTCGTAAACGTCCAGCCCGTATCCACGCCCCCGTTGATCATCGCCCACAGCGTCAGGCTCCCACCCGCCAGATACAGATACCAGCTCAGCAGGTTGATCTTCGGAAACGCCAGGTCCTTCGCGCCCACCATGATCGGAATCAGGAAGTTCCCCAGCGTCGCCGGCACGCTCGGCACCAGGAACAGGAAGATCATGATGATCCCGTGCATCGAAAACACCTTGTTATAGGTGTCCGTCGCCATCAGGTCGCTCTGCGGCGTCAGCAGCTCCAGGCGAATCAACCCCGCCAGCGCGCCGCCGATGAAGAAGAAAAACGTGATCGAGATCAGGTACAGCATCGCGATCCGTTTATGGTCGCCCGTCAGCAGCCAGCTCAGAATCCCGTTCTCGTTCGTCAGGTAATTCCGCTTGGGTATCCGGGCCGTCGTCTGGTCTGGAAGACTCACGATACTACTCATGGCTCACCTTCCCGTTGCTTCCCGCCGGCGCCGCTGCGGTTGCAGCGGGTGCCAGCTCCGTGGTTGTTGTCGTCTGCTGAATCCGGTAGTTCGTATCCAGATTCTTGATGTACTCCACCAGCGAGAACAGACCCTCCTCGCTCACCTGGCCCTCATAGGTCGGCATGATCGGAGCATACCCCTGCGTGATATGCGCCGATGGATTCAGAATCGCCTGCCGCAGATACTCGTCGTCCACCGTCACCTTCTGCCCGTTGGTCAGCGTCAGCGTCGAGCCGTACACGCCCGCCAGGCTCGGTCCGCGCGCCCCGGGTGTCCCGTTGTGGCAAGCCGTGCAGCTCAGGCTCGCAAACAACCGCTCCCCGTTCTGCGCCAGCGATACCCCGCTCGTCGAGCTGGCCAGCCACTTCTTGTAATCGTCCTGGCTCATCACCACAATCTGCCCGATCATCGCCGAGTGCGCCGTACCGCAATACTGGCTGCAGAACAGGTGATACGTCCCCTCCTGCGTCGCCTCAAACCACACCGTCGTATAACGGCCCGGAATCGCCTCCCGCTTCACGCGGAACGCCGGCATCGAAAAGCTGTGAAAGACATCCTGCGAGATCAGCGTCAGGTCCACAGGCTGGTTCACCGGCACATGCAGGCTGTTGATCTCGTGCTGCCCGCCCGGATGCTCCGCCTTCCACATCCACTGCTTGCCCACCACATACACCTGCATCGCATTCGGCGGCGGCGTATAGATCCGGAAGTACAGCACCGATCCCCACACGAACATCACCAGGAACAGGCCCAGCGGAATGATCGTCCAGGTCGCCTCCAGCAGCGTCGAGCCTTCAATCTGCGTCGCCACAGGGTTTCGTTCCCGCCGATACAGAATCGAGAACGTCACCACCAGCAGGATCACCAGCGTCAATCCCACCAGACTCACCAGCGTCATGAACAGAAGAAGCGCATCCACCTGCGGCGCCACCTTCGACGCCTCCGGCGGAATCACCGCGAAGTTCGTCAGCCACTTCACCAAAAACTGCCAGATTACTGGACTAATGTGATCCATTCCCTTTTCCATTCATCTCAGATTCCGGCTCTTGCTCCGGCTCAACCGTTCTCATCGCTGCCCCGCTACCTGGCAGACCCCTTCAAACCTTTTTGCCGCTCCCCAGATCCTTCTTGAATCCCATCAGCATGAACCCGCCCAGCAGCAGCACCGTCAACGCTCCGGCAATCTGCACAATCCGCGCAATGATCAGACTGTGCGTATTCGTCGTCGGATCGTAGTGGTAGCAGTACGTCAGAATGTTCTGCACCGGCGAACCGATCTTGTTCGACGAAGCCTCCATCAAGCCCAGCAGCATATCGTTCGGGCTGTACTCCACGCCCATGTAATACTGCGCAATCCTGCCCTGCGGCGTCACAATCTGGATCGCGCTTGCATGCGCAAACTGGTCCAGCTTCCCGTCCGGCCCCTTGATCTTCACATACCCGAATCCCACCGCCTGCGTCAGCGCGTCGATCGAACTCTGCGGACCCGTCAGAAAGTGCCACCCTGCCGCCGTCTCCGGCTTTCCATACTGCTTCAGATAGATCGTCTTCTTCGCCGCCGCCAGCGCCGGCCCTTCCGTCGGATCGATGCTCACCACAATCACGTTGAAGTCCCGCCCCGGCGTCAGATGCACCATCCGCAGCGCCGAAGCCACACCCTGCATCTCCTCCGAGCAAAGCATCGGGCAGTTGTAGTAGACCAGCGCCAGAATCGCCGGCTTGCTTGCCGCGCTGCCGCCAAAGTAGCTGCCCAGCGTCACCGCCTTGCCCGTCTCGTCCACAAACGGCAGGCCCAGCGGAAGCTGCTGGTTCAGATGCTGCTCGATCGTCACCTTGCTCAGCAGCGGCGGCTTCTCGTTCTCCGGACCCATCTGCTTCTCGCCAATCGAACTCACCTGCGCCCCAGCCGGCAGCATGCAAGCCAGCACGCAGGCGACCAGCAGCGCGAAAGCGCGTCCAGCGCTCTCTGCCGTTCTCCGCTTTGTGCTTGCCTGCCTCATGCTCCCTCGCTTCGATCCTCGGCCTTCGTCCGCCGCCTGACAACCCTGTACCCGCGGCTCGCTTTCACCGCTTCAAAAATCAGCGCACTTACTGCGTTGCGCCCCGCATCTCCATCATCTTCGCCGTCTCTTCCTGCTCATAGCCCGTCCGCGCAAAGCCGCTCGTCAGCGGCATCTTCACCGCCGGCTTCCGGTCGTGCGCCAGCAGCGGAGCTGTCGCCTGGAACTGCGTCACCGGCAACCCCTGCTGCGCAATCAGCTCCATCGCCCGGTCGATCGGAATCCGCACCACGCCCTTCGACGCATCGGCCCACGTATAGTGGTCCAGCAGCAGGTCTTCCTTCGCGTGCAGGTCGGCAACCTCCTGATACCCGTCGTCGGTCTGCAAACGCGGCGTCGGGAAGCTTTGCACCAGCGCCGAGTACTGCTTCTGGATCTCCGGGCTGTTCGCCAGGTTCCCCAGCTTCCGCACATCCACCGGATGCGCCCACTTGTTCGGTGGCCCATCCGCCTTCGCAAGCTCCGAGTTGATCACCTTGCCAATGCCAAAACACAGCACCGCCGAGACCGCCACAAAGATCGCCAGCGCCGTCAGGAAGACCACAATCCCCGACACCTGCACATCGGACTCTTCAAATCCCTTGGCAATCCGCGCCGGGTCCAGCGGCTGATCGCTCGTACTGTGATGCTCATGCATGGCCATGTTCAGGCTCCAGAATCTCCGCCAGATGCGGATCGTTGGTCTGTACCAGAGGTCGCCGGGTCAGCTCCCAGCTATAGTAGGCAACCCACAGCGAAACCATCGCCACAGGCACCGCAATATACTCCAGAATTCCCCAGCTGAAGTGCAGATTTCCCGCCGCGTCCTTGAAGTTCGGCTCCACCAGCCAGAACAGGTCAAAGAACTTCGCGAAGATCATCCACTGCGCCACCCGCATCAGCCGCTTCTTGTTCGTCTTCAGGTCGCGCGACAGCAGCAGCGCAAACGGAATCAGCCAGTGAAAGAGGAAGTCCAGCGTCGCCACCACGCCCCAGTGGCCGTTGATCCGGTGCATATACCAGACAATCTCTTCCGGCAGGTTCCCCGACCAGATAATCAGGAACTGCGCAAATGCCAGATAGATATTCAGCATCACAAACGCCATCATGAACTTGCCCAGATCGTACTGCTCTGTCTTCCGCAGCAGCGTCTTGATCGGTTCTTCCTTCGACAACGCCAGCGTCGTCAGCACCGCCAGCGCCAGCACCTGATAGCCCTCGCCCACCAGGAAGAGCAGTCCATAGACCGACGAGTACCACGTCACGTCCATGCTCATCACCCAGTAAATGACCGCCGCCGTCATCGTCAGCGCATACACCACAATCCCGAAGCCCGACAGATTCTCCGTCTTCCTGATCCAGTACGGCGTCGTCGTTGCATCCTGCGTATCGCGCTTCAGGCCCCAGCCATTCAGCCGCCACGTATAGAACGCCCAGATCGCAAAGCAGATCCCGCCCACCACCCAGAACATCTCCGGGTTCAGCATCGGACGCTTCCACTCGATCGCGTGCGCCTCGCCTTCCGTAATCAGGCCAGCCTTCAGCGCCGCCGCCGCGTCCTGGAAACGCGCCCACAGATACAGCTTCTTCATCCACAGCCCGGTCACAATCCAGTAGAGGAAGACCAGCGGCAGCGTGCGCGTCATCGCC
>JAJZFR010000228.1 GCA_021805265.1 Acidobacteriota bacterium
CAGGAAGCGTACAGCCTTGCAATGCTGATGGCGGAGCACTTTCCGATGCTGAATGGCTGGAACACGCGCGTTGAAGGGACGGACATCTGTTCGGAGGTAGTGGCGCGTGCGCAATCGGCGACGTATCACCGGATTGAGATGAATCGGGGGCTTCCTGCGCGGCATATCGTTCGCTATTTTGACCATCTCGGCGAGGACTGGACGGTGAAGCCGGAGCTTCGCAAGGTATGCAATTTTCGACAGGCGAATCTGTGCGTGGGACAGCTTCCGTTTACGGAGAAGTTCGATGTGATTTTTCTGCGGAATGTGATGCTGTATTTCTCTCAGGAGACGCGGAAAAAATTGCTGGCAAATGTACATCGGCTGCTGGCGACGGATGGAGTGTTGATTCTGGGTTCGAGCGAGCAGCCTGCGGATATGTCGCTTTGGACAGCGGTGCTTTCGGGCGGTACATGTCATTATCGTCCGCGACAGCCGAGTTAGAGATGGAAGGCTCTTGTTTTGTAACTGCGCTGCGATGGCAGCGCAGTTTTGTTTTGATTCACGCGGTTGGTTGATCCATGTGGGTCAGAGCCTTCCCCTTCACGATCCCTTCATGATCCCTTCAATATCTTTGATGGCGGCGAAGCGCATTCGGGGTTGAACGGGAATTGCGCGTGCCTGGTGCGCGGGAGCCAGCTATGCTGAAACCATGGCTGGGGACGAAGACAGGACGAAAGCGGACGCTGTGATGTCGGCAAGTGGCGTGGATCCGCTTGCGGCGTTTCATCCGGTTACGGCGGCGTGGTTTCGCGCGGTGTTTGACGCGCCGACGGAGCCGCAGAAACAAGGCTGGCCGGTGATTGCGCGCGGCGAAAGCACGCTGATCCTGGCACCGACCGGGACAGGCAAAACGCTGACTGCATTTCTATGGTGTCTGGACCGATTGATGCTGCGGTCGCAACCCCCGGGAGCGGGTTGTCGGATCGTCTATGTGTCGCCGCTGAAGGCGTTGGCCGTCGATGTGGAACGGAATCTGAGGTCGCCGCTGGCGGGCATGGAAAACATGGCTCGACGAATGGGCTTCGCCGCGCATACGCCAGAGATCAGCATCCGGACCGGAGACACGCCGCAGCGCGAGCGAGCGCGCTTTCGCAGGAGTCCGGCGGAGATTCTGATTACCACGCCGGAGTCGCTGTATCTGCTGTTGACCTCGCAATCGAGCGAGGCGCTACGCACGGTGGATACGGTGATTGTGGATGAGATTCATGCGCTGGTGCCGACCAAGCGCGGTGCGCACCTGGCGCTGTCGCTGGAGCGGCTGGAAGCGTTGACGGGGCGGCGGATCCAGCGCATTGGACTCTCGGCAACGCAACGGCCGCTGGAAGAAGTGGCGCGTTTTCTTGGCGGCGTGGACGTGGCTCGTCAGGACCAATCGAGGTCTGGAAAGAGAGCGGAAACAGCGCGTGAGGATGGGTCAGGAAACAGGGAGGAGAGCAAGGTAGAGGTTCGGGAAGAGTGGATGGGCACGGGTGCCGAAGATGAGCCGCTGCGGTATCGTCCGGTGACGATCGTGAATGCGAGCGCGCCGAAGCTGCTGAAGCTGCGCATCGAGGTTCCGGTGGAGGACATGGCGCGGCTGGGCGAGATGGAAAGGATTCCTTCCGGTCCTGCGTCTCAGGCTCCGAAACGCGTCTCGATCTGGAATGCGATTCATCCACGACTCCTCGATCTGATTCGCGAGCGGAGATCGACGATCTTGTTTGTGAACAGCCGTCAGGTTGCCGAGCGTCTGGCGGGTGCGCTGAATGAGCTTGCCGGGGAACCGATCGTGCGGGCGCATCATGGGTCGCTGGCGGCGGAGCAGCGCAGCATCATCGAAGAGCAACTGAAGGCAGGAACGCTGCGGGGATTGTGCGCGACCTCGACGCTGGAACTGGGGATCGACATGGGTGCGGTGGACCTGGTGATTCAGATTGAATCGCCGCCGTCGGTAGCGAGCGGAATGCAGCGGATCGGTCGCGCGGGACACAGCGTTGGAGCGGTGAGCGAAGGGGTACTGTTTCCGAAATATCGCGCAGACCTGTTTGCCTGCGCGGCGATGACGCGCGCGATGCATGACGCGCAGATCGAGTCGACGCGGTATCCGCGCAATCCGCTGGACGTGCTGGCGCAGCAGGTGGTGGCGATGGTCGCTCGTCCGCCGGTGAGACAGGCTGCGAAGACATCCGATACGTCGCCGGAAGAGGCCGTTGCAGAGATCGGGTTTGCGGAGTTATTTCGGATGGTGCGCGGCGCGGCACCCTTTGGGGAGTTGACGCGCGCAGCCTTTGAAGGAGTGCTGGATTTGCTGGCGGGACGGTATCCCTCGGACGAGTTTGCGGAGCTGCGTCCGCGGGTGACGTGGGATCGCGCGCGCAATGTGATTTCCGCGCGACAGGGTGCGGGGCGGCTGGCGATTCTGAATGCGGGCACGATTCCGGATCGCGGGTTGTATGGCGTGTTTCTTTCCGGGAGCGAGGGAAAATCGCATCGCGTCGGTGAGCTGGACGAAGAGATGGTGTTTGAAAGTCATCCGGGCGAGACGTTTCTGCTGGGAGCGAGTACTTGGCGGATCGATGAGATTACGCATGATCGAGTGCTGGTTTCACCGGCGCCGGGAGAACCAGGGAAGATGCCTTTCTGGAAAGGCGACGGGCCTGGAAGGCCGATCGAATTTGGGCGCCGGATTGGGGCGATGGTGCGCGAGTTGCAGGCCATGCCGAAAGCAGCGGCGCAGACGCGGCTGGTGAAGGATCACGATCTTGATCCTGTTGCTGCGGAAAACCTGATGCGTTTTCTGGCGGACCAGGCGGATGCGGTTGGCGTAGTCTCGGATGATCGCAACGTGGTGATCGAGCGGTGTCGTGACGAGCTTGGCGACTGGCGGGTGTGCGTGGAGACACCGTTCGGGAGCCGGATTCATATTCCGTGGGCGATGGCAGCGACGGCGAAGATTCGCGCCGCTGGCGGCCCGGATGTGGAGGCGCTTTGGGGCGACGACGGTTTTGTGCTGCGTTTTCCGGATACGGATGAGCCGCCGAGCGCAGAGTGGATTCTGGTGGAGTCCGGGGAAGTGGCGGCGCTGGTGCTGCGTCAGTTGGGTTCGACGGCGTTGTTTGCCGGGCGATTTCGCGAGGCTGCTGGACGCGCACTCCTGTTGCCGCGACGACGCGCGGATGGCCGCACACCGCTGTGGCAGCTACGCAAGCGAGCCTACGATCTGTTGAGCGTGGCTTCGCGCTATCCCGCATTTCCGCTGCTGCTGGAGGCGTATCGCGAGTGTCTGCGGGATGTATTCGATATGCCGGCGCTGGTGGAGACATTACGCGGGATCGAGCAGCGCGAGCTGCGCGTGCATGTGGTGGATACCCAGAAGCCGTCGCCGTTTGCGGCCTCACTCCTGTTCAGCTATGTGGCGAATTTTTTATATGACGGGGATGCGCCGCTGGCAGAGCGTCGTGCGCAGGCGCTGACGGTGGATCAGGATCAGTTGCGCGAACTGATGGGCGAGGCAGAGTTGCGCGAGCTGCTGGCGGCGGACGCAATCGAGGAGGTGGAAGAGCAGCAGCAGTGCCTGGCGGCGCAGAATCGAGCGCGGTCGCTCGATGGGATTCACGATATGCTGCTGCGGATTGGAGACCTGAGCCGCGACGAGCTTCGGCTGCGCGTGGAGAAGGCGGAGCTGGTGGAGGGAGTGGAACGCCTGTTGCGGACGCGACGCGTGGTGGAGTTGCGCGTGGCTGGCGAGAAGCGATGGATCGCCGTCGAGGATGCGGGGCGGTATCGCGACGGACTGGGGATTCCGCTGCCGCCGGGAATCCCTGTGAGCTTTCTGGAACCGGTTGCGGATCCGGTGTTGGAACTGGTGCGTCGCTATGCTCGGACGCATGGGCCATTTACGTTGGGCGAGGTGGCGGGGCGGTTTGCGCTGGATCTGGCGCGGGTGGAGCAGGCGCTTGATCAACTGTGCGTCGAGGGCAGAATCCTCGAAGGGGGATTTCGTCCGGGCGGGCTGCACCGCGAGTGGTGTGATGCGGAGATTCTGCGGCTGATTCGGCGCAAGTCGCTGGCGCGTCTGCGCAAGGAAGTGGAGCCGGTAGAGCAGAGGACGCTGGCGCGGTTTCTGACGCACTGGCAGGGGCTGCTGACGCCGCGTCGGGGCATGGACGCACTGCTGGATGCAATAGAAAGTTTGCAGGGAATGCCGCTGATTGCATCGCTGATTGAGACGGCGATTTTGCCGGGGCGCGTGGCGGGCTATTCGTCGGGCGATCTGGATACGCTGATCGCAGCCGGGGAAGTGGCGTGGGTGGGCGTGGAGCGATTGGGGGAGCGCGACGGGCGGGTGGCGCTGTATCTGGCGGACAAGATGCCTTTGCTGGCTTTGCAGCGCGCGGATGGGCAGGCGAAGAGCGAGCGCGAGGAACGATTGCTGGAGATATTTCGCGAGCGCGGCGCAATTTTCTTTGGGGAGTTGCATGAGGCCGCAGGCGGCGGATATCCGGGCGAGACGCTGGAGGCGCTGTGGTCGCTGGTGTGGCGCGGCTGGATCACCAACGATGGAATGCAGGCGCTGCGCGCGTATATCGAGAGGCCGGAAGCGCGACGCGGTGGTCGCAGACACGGGATGCAGACAGGGGTTGCGGCGTACAAGTCGCGCCGAACGACACCAGCCACGGCGCAGGGCCGGTGGTCGCTGCTGCGCCAGGGGGAAAGCGCGCCAACGAGCACGGAATCCATGCATGCGGTTGCGCTGCAAATGCTGCATCGTTATGGAGTGCTGTTGCGGGAGAGTGTGGCGGCGGAGAATCTTCCTGGCGGTTTCAGCGCGATCTATCCGGTGTTGAAGGCGCTCGAGGAAAGCGGTCGGATTCGACGCGGATATTTTGTGGAGGGACTTGGGGCGACGCAGTTCGCGCTGCCTGCTGCGGTGGACATGTTGCGATCGCTGCGGGAGGGCGGAGCGTTGACAGACGACGAGAAGCCGGAGTTTGTGCTGGTGGCGGCGACGGATCCGGCGAATCCTTATGGCGGGACGTTGAAGTGGCCGGAGTTGCCGGTGGAAGCGGGGGATGTCGAGCAGGCTCCGCGCGTGGTGACGCGCGCGGCCTATGCGCAGGTGGTGCTGTGCCGCGGATGGCTGGTGGCGTGGCTGCGCAGGGGAAATCCGCACCTGTTGGTGTTCCTGCCGCCGGAGGAGCCGGATCGCTCGCGGATGGGACGCGGACTGGCGCGGTTTCTGGCGCGGCATGGGCAGGATCGGCTGGCCCGCGCGGATGGGCAGGAGAGTGGATTTCTCATCAGCTCGATCAGCTCGATCAATGGAATTGCAGTGGCGCACCACGCGCTGGCGCACACGTTGGCGGAGGCTGGATTTCACGCCGGTCCTCTGGGGATGCACCTGCGGCGGTCGTCTCGCGCGCCCCTGGCAGCGCAGGACAAATCGGAGAAAAGCTGAGCGAGGCGGAGGACGCAATGCCCGAGGGAGATACGATATTTCGCACGGCGCGAACGCTGCACCGGGCGCTTGCGAACGCAGTGGTGAGCGGATTTCAGAGCACGTATGCCGAGCTGACGCGGGCGGCGGATGAAACGACTTTTGTGGGACAGCGGATCGAGCGGGTGGAGTCACGGGGCAAGTGGGTGCTGATGACATTTTCCTCGCATGACGGTAAGGGGGAGCGATGTGGCGAGGAGCGAATTCTTGCGACCCACATGCTGATGAGCGGAAGCTGGCATATCTATCGCACGGGCGAGGCGTGGCAGTTGCCTGCGGATCGAGCGCGCATTGTGATTCGTACGGCGGAGTACGAGGCGGTTGGATTTCGCGTTCCGGTGGCGCGGGTCCATACGCCGGAGACGCTGCGGCGAGACAGAAAGATTCCGCGCGCTGCGGAAGATGTCCTGGCGGATTCGTTTGATGCTTCGGCCGCAGCGGATCGATTGCTCAAGCGCACAGAGGATCGGTTGGCGGATGCGTTGCTGAATCAGCGGGTGATGGCCGGGGTGGGCAATGTGTTCAAGTCGGAGATATGTTTTCTGCTTGGGATGAGTCCGTTTCGCGGGATTGGGACGTTGTCCCGCATGGAGGCCGAGGCGGTGATTGCGACGGCGCGGCGATTGCTGGCGGCGAATGTACTGGAGGATTCGGGCGACCGAATGGTGACGTATCGAGGGCGGAAGAGGCGCACCACGCATGACTCCGATCCTGGGGCGAGCCTGTGGGTGTATGGGCGTAAGGGCGAGGCGTGCCGGCGATGCGGGACAGCGATTGAACGCTCGATCGAGGGGCCGGATGCGCGCTCGACGTACTGGTGTCCCGAGTGTCAGCCGAGGATGGAGTGAGCGGAAGCGTTACGGTTTCTTTTCGCCGAGGCCGAAGATTTTTTGCAGGAAATTGCGATGGTCCGGCGCTGGGTGGCTACAGGTGGCCTGGGGTACGGTGCCGTCGAGAAACGCAGCGGTATAGGTTTCGGTGGAGCAGGTGTTGTCTGCGGGAAGGTCGGTTGCCTTGTCAATCGGGACGAGCTGGACGCCCTCGGGCGGGACGAACTCATGGGTGTCGGAGTACTGGGGCAGAGCGACGGCGTGTTTCATGAACTCAGCCCAGATGGGTTCCGCAGCGTGTGCTCCCTCGATCTTGATGTCGGTGTAATCGTCGTTGCCAACCCAGACGATGCAGAGCAGGTTGGAGGTGTAGCCGGCGAACCAGGCGTCGTGCTCGGTTCCTGTTTTGCCTGCGGCGGGCGCGTAGAAGCCCATGTTGCGGACGCCCGCGCCGGTACCGTTGCCCTGAAGAACGGCCTCCATCATGCTGGTGGTGAGGTAGGCAACGCGGGGATCGAGGATTTGTTTCGAGGTTGGGGAGAAGTCGGTGACGATGTCGCCGGAGGGGGTTCGGACGCTCGAGACCATCCATGGATCGAGGTGTAGACCGGCGTTGGCGAAGACGGTATAGGCACCAGCCATATCGAGCGGAGTGGCGTCGTAGGCACCGATGGCCATGGCTGGGGTTCCGCGAGCGCTCTTGATGCCGGAGTCGCGGGCGAGAGCGGCGACGTTGTCGAATCCGATGAGCGAGGCGAGGCTGATGGTGGCGTTGTTGAGCGACCGCATGAGCGCGAGGCGCGCGGTGACCTGACCGTGATACTCGCCCTCGAAGTTGCGCGGGGTGTAGTCCTGTCCGTTGACTTCGTAAGTGGTCTGCTCGTCGCTGAGAATGGTGAGCGGCGAGAAGAGGGCGTTTTGCCCTGGGAGCGTGGTGCCGGCGACGGCGGTGTTGAATGCCGCGGCGTAGACAAAGGGTTTGAAGATGGAGCCTGTGGGACGACGTGCGACGGCGTGGTTCAACTGGCTGAGTCCGTAGCTTCGTCCGCCGACCAGTGCGAGCACCTGGCCGGTGTGTGGATTGAGCGCGACGAGCGCCACCTGGGGGTAGGTGTGTGGACCGACCAGATGGTGTCGCGCGGCGAGCCGGTCAACCTGTTCATCGACGATGTGGGTGGTGGTTTCGACGGCGGCTGTTGCGGCGCTCTGCAATTGCTGATCGAGCGAGGTGTAGATGTGCAGCCCTTCGCGGTTGAAATCGCGCTCGCCGAGCTTCTGAATCAACTGTTCGCGGACCAGATCGACGAAGTACGGCGCGTCGCTGGCATCGACACTCTGGTCAGAGAGGTGGAGCGGCTCCTGCTTTGCTTCTTCGGCGGTTTCCTTGGGGATGGCACCGGTTTCGACCATGGAATCGAGGACGAGGTTGCGCCGCTCCATGGCACGGTCAGGATGCCGGTAGGGCGAGAAATAGTTGGGTCGCTGGATCATGCCGGCGAGCAGGGCGCACTCGGCGAGGTCAAGCTGGCGAAGATCGCGGCCAAAGTAAACCTGTGCGGCTTCGCCGAAGCCGTCGATGGAGAAGCTGCCGCGCTGGCCGAGGTTGATCTGGTTGGCGTACATCTCGAAGATCTGCTGTTTGGAGAAGCGATGTTCCAGTTGAAAGGTGATGACGATTTCGATGATCTTGCGTTTGATTTTCTTTTCCGGCGAGAGGAAGAATCCGCGAGCAAGCTGCATGGTGAGGGTGGAGCCGCCCTGCTGTTTCTGTCCGGTGGTGACGTCGCGTCCCATGGCGGCGAGCAGACGCCAGTAGTTGACGCCGTCGTGCTCGAAGAAGCGTCGATCCTCGATGGCGAGCACGGCCTGGACGAGGTTGGGAGGGATTTCCGAGTAGGTGATGATGCGTCGCTTGGTGCGGCTCGAGTCTTCACTGAGGCCAGTGATGAGCAGCGGCTCCAGCTCGTAGCTTTCGAGGGGCTGTCGATGATCGTCTTCGATGGACTCGACGCCGTCTTTGGCGAAGTGGATGGTCGCGCCATCCTGAGAGTGAAAACTTTGCGGGCCGGGGTGAACGGTGACGGTTTGCGCGCCGAGGGAGTAGGTTCCAAGCGGCGATTCTGGTGCGGCATCGGTGGCAGTGTATCCGGCTGTGCGGAGTTCGTTGACGACGGCGTTGAGAGCGAGGTGTTGACCAGGGCGGACCTCGCGCGGCGCGGCGTAGATTTTGGCGGTGGTAGCGAAGAGTGGATGTTCGAGTCGGGAATCGACGATGCCCTGATAGCGGAAGTAGAAGTAGCCGCCAACGCCGGCAATGGCCAGCGCCGCGAGGGCGAAACAGAGGGCGAGAGCACGAAAAAGATGAAAGGCGATGCCGTGGTTCGAGCTGGATCGAGGGATACGGATTCGTAGTGCCATAACGTCAATCTCCGTGCGGCATTGGGGTGGTCACACGCTGTGCTCTGCGATGCTGTTGCGGAGTGTTTCTGCGACCGCGACGATGGGCACGTCCTGACTGGATGCGGTTGCTCGAGTGACCAGCTCGACGATGCCTTCGGAGGATTTTTTGCCCACGTTGATGCGGTAGGGAATTCCGATGAGATCGGCGTCCTTGAATTTGACTCCGGCGCGTTCGTCGCGGTCGTCGAGAAGCACGTCGAGTCCGGCGGCTTCGAGCTGCGCAGCGAGGGATTCGCCGAGATTTCGAAGCGGTTCGTCGGAGACGTTGGTGACGGTGACGACGACCTGAAACGGAGCGATGGAGGCGGGCAGCGCGAAGCCGTTCTGATCGTGGGATTGCTCGATGGCTGCGGTGAGGATGCGCTCGACGCCGATGCCGTAGCTGCCCATGATGGGGGTGACCTCCTTGCCGTTGAGATCGAGGACGGTTGCCCCCATGGACTGGGTGTATTTGTAGCCGAGCTTGAAGATGTGTCCTATCTCGACGGCCTTGCCGACGACGAGTTTTCCTGCGCAGTTTTCGAGGGGGCAGGATTCGCCTTCGAGGACGGTGCGAATATCGCCGGCGAGGGTCCACTGGAAGTCGCGGCCAGCGGTGACGTTGCGCAGGTG
>JAJZFR010000266.1 GCA_021805265.1 Acidobacteriota bacterium
TGGCGCAATCCCATCTACAAGGACTACGACGAAGACATCGAGGAGTATGACAACTATCGCGTAGTCGATGGGATCGAAACGCCCTACAGCATCACGCGCTTTCGCAACGGCGACATGGTGCATGAGCAGTTTCTGCTCGGCGCAGAGTACGACCGCACGCTGCCGCCCGACGAGTTCGATCCCCAGGCCGCAGCGCGCAGGATCGTGAAGTAGCCGGGCGATTTATAATCGGCTCTTGCGCCTGCCGAGGGGCGCGAGTCCCAGCTCACCACCGCACGGAGCCGCCCAATGAACGATGCGCCGCAAACGATGGACATTAGCCAGGTGATGGAGTTTCTTCCCCATCGCTATCCCTTTCTGCTGATTGATCGCGTGGTGGGATTCGAGCGCGCCAGGCGCATTACTGCTATCAAAAATGTGACCATCAATGAAGAGTTTTTCCAGGGGCATTTTCCCGGTCACCCGATCATGCCGGGCGTGCTGGTGGTCGAGGCGATGGCCCAGGCGGGATGCATCCTGCTGTTGCAGGAGGTAGCCGACCGCGAAAGCAAACTGGTGGTCTTCACGGGCATTGAAGCGGCAAAATTTCGCCGACCCATTACGCCGGGCGACCAGTTGCGCATCGAGGTCGAGGTGCTCAGCTTCCGCCCGCGACAGGGGCGCATGGAAGGCAAGGCATACGTCGGCGACAAGCTGGCCTGCGAGGCGACGCTGACCTGTGCCGTGGTGCCCAGGCGACAGCGCGACGCGTCACAGGCTGCGAATGCAGGAACACAGGCGTGAGCGTCCATCCCAGCTCTGTGATTGCTCCGGGCGCGGTGGTTCCGGAGTCGTGCGAGATCGGCCCGTTCTGCA
Source organism: Acidobacteriota bacterium (assembly GCA_021805265.1). Classification (GTDB taxonomy): domain Bacteria; phylum Acidobacteriota; class Terriglobia; order Terriglobales; family Acidobacteriaceae; genus Acidicapsa. The sequence goes on from JAJZFR010000266.1 coordinate 856, forward strand.
CCCTCGGACCGGACGTGGTGTTGGGCGAGGAGAATCGCCTGGTCTCGCACGTGGTGCTCGATGGACACACGCGCATCGGCGACCGGAACACCATCTATCCCTTCACCTCGGTTGGCATTGCGCCGCAGGACCTGAAGTATCGGGGCGAGCCGACGCTGACCGAGATCGGCAGTGACAATACGATCCGCGAGTCGGTGACGATTTCGCGCGGCACACTGAAGGGCGGAGGCATTACGCGGCTCGGGTCGCACTGCCTCATCATGGCCTATGCGCACATCGGCCACGACAGCCAGGTGGGCGACCACTGCATCCTGGCCAACGCGGCCACCCTCGCCGGCCACGTGACCATCAGCGATTACGCAACCGTGGGCGCGTTCAGCCCGGTGCATCAGTTCTGCGCCGTTGGCGAGCATGCCTACATCGGGGGCGGAACCATCGTGACCCAGGACGTGCTGCCGTATTCGCTCACCAGCGCGCGGCGGGAAAACAAGGCCTTTGGCATCAACAAGGTCGGGCTGAGCCGTCGAGGATTTTCCCCGGCCCGCCTGCAGGCCCTCCAGAAGGCGTTCCGCTACCTGCTCGCGGCGAAACTGAACACCTCCGACGCTCTCGAAAAAATGAAGGTTCTGGCTGCAAACAATGAAACGCCGGACGAGGCGCGCGCGGACATCGAGCGGCTGGTCGCCTTCATCGAGCAGAGCACACGCGGGGTCATCAAGTAATGGAGTCCGTGGGGCTGATTGCGGGCAATGGCCGATTTCCGTTTCTGCTGCTCGAGGCGGCGCGTTCCCACGGGCTGCGCGTTGTGGTAGCTGCGATCCGCGAGGAGACCGATCCGGAGATGGACGCGCGCGCCGCAGCCGATCCGCTGGTCACCGTTCACTGGCTTTCGCTGGGCGAGCTTTCGCGATTGATCGAGACCTTTCAGCGCGAAGGAGTGAGTCGCGCCGTCATGGCCGGCCAAGTGAAGCACAAGCAGATTTTCTCGTCGATTCGTCCCGACTGGCGGCTGGCCAAGCTGCTGCTGAACCTGCGCACACGCTCGACCGACATGCTGCTGGGCGCGGTGGCAAAGGTGCTGGCCGATGAAGGCATCGAGCTGATCTCCTCGACCGCCTATCTGGAACCGCTGCTGGCGCGGGAAGGCGTGTTGACCGCGCGACCGCCGACGGAAGAGGAAGCTCGCAATATCGAATACGGGCTGAGCGTGGCGCATGGCCTCGCGACCTTTGACATTGGCCAGACGGTGGTGATCGCCGCGCAGGCCTGCGTGGCGGTGGAAGCAATGGAAGGCACCGACGCGACCATCGAGCGCGCGGGAAGGCTGCTGCGTTCGCTCGATGCTTCCACGGACGCTTCACCTGAGGCCGCCACGCTTGATCGCGCGCTGACCGTGGTCAAGCTGCCCAAGCCCAATCAGGACATGCGTTTTGACGTACCGGTGATCGGGCTGCGAACGCTCGAGACCATGATTGCGGCGGGCGCAACCTGCCTCGGGATCGAGGCTGGCCGGACGCTGCTCTTTGATGAGAACAAACTGATCGAACGCGCGAATCAATCCGGCATTGCCATAGTGGCCCGCGCGCGCGGATAATCAGTGCGTACCGGACTGCGCCCTCTGCAAGCCTTCGTAGACTCTGCTCAATCATGGCGACTGTTCCGTTGCAATCCATTTCAACCGCAACCAACAGGAGCTTCGACCATGAAAAAAATTGCACTGGCTACACTCGCCGCCGCGCTTCTCTGCGCTGCAACCCTTCCCGCGCTTGCTGGCGACGCTCTCGCGCCGGGCACGACGGCACCAACCTTCACGCTGCCCTCCCAGACCAACGCTCCCATCAGCCTTGCGCAGTACAAGGGCAAGTGGGTGGTGCTCTACTTCTATCCCAAGGACATGACCTCCGGCTGCACGCTCGAAGCGCACAACTTTCAGCGCGACCTGGCCAAGTTCAAGGCCGCCAATGCCGTCGTGCTGGGCGTGAGCCTGGACAACGCGCAAAGCCACCAGACCTTCTGCACCAAGGAGAGCCTGACCTTCAAACTTCTCGCCGATCCCGATCACAAGGTGGTTGACGAGTACGGTGTGCCAGTGAAGAGCTATGGCCCGATCAAGATCGCCATGCGCGAGACGTTTCTGATCAATCCCAAGGGCAAGATCGCCAAGGTATGGCCCGATGTGGACAAGGACATCAAGGACCACAGCACCGAGGTGCTGGCCGCGATAGCCGCCGACGGAAAATAAGCGGCAGAAAATTCCACGCGTAACAAACGCAAAAAAGCCCGGTGTGCGAGTCGCCTCGCCGCCGGGCTTTTTTGCTTGCCTGTACTGCGTTGGTGTTGGCCGCTGGAGCCGGACTACTTGGCGACCGGCTTCTTGGCAACTGGCTTCTTTGCAGGAGCCTTCTTGGCAACAGCTTTCTTCGCTGGCGCAGCCTTTTTGGCAACCACCTTCTTGGCTGGAGCCTTTTTGGCGACTGCCTTCTTGGCGACAACCTTCTTGGCTGGTGCGGCCTTCTTGGCAACCGGCTTTTTGGCGGCGACTTTCTTGACTGCCGCTTTCTTGGCTGGGGCCTTGGCTACTGCCTTTTTGGCTGCGACCTTCGGAGCCGCCTTCTTGGCGACCGGCTTCTTTGCTGCTACCTTCTTCACTTCGGTTTTCTTGACTGCTTTGGGAGCTGCCACAGGTTTACCTCTCTTGATGGATTTGCTGGTGCTCTTGCCGGCTGCAACTTTTGCTGCAACCTTGCCGCCGCTTTTCACACCAGAACTACTCTGCTTTGCGGCAGACTTTTTCGCGGCAGGTTTAGCCGCAATCTTTTTGGCAGGTGCCGGTTTTGCCGCAGCCTTGGCTGCCGGCTTTTTCGGAGCTGGCATCTTCGGCGCGGGCTTCTTGGCTGCCGGCTTTTTCGCCGGAGCTTTCTTGACGACTGGCTTCGGGTCAGGCTTGGCAGCAACCGCAGGCGCGGGAGTTGCCGCCGCGACCGATGGCGTCACCACAACAGGCTCTGCTTCATCCTCGAGTTCCACATCCTGCGCTGGCTTCGATTCGGTCGGCTTCATGCTGTCGCCAAAATCGCTGCTGGCGTACATCCGTATTTCCTTTTCCATGCCTTTTTCCTCCAGCGCTTTTGCGCTGCTTGTGTGTTGTGCGGGAGCTGCGCGAGAGACTTCACGCATCTTCGCCGTCGGCGCACATTGTAGCAATAGCTTGCATCGAATTGCGAGCGATGACAAGTGTGTATCTAGCTACTTTTGATTTTTTTTCTTTTTTGTACTGTTTTGTTTTGGGCCGGACTTTTTTGACGCAGCGCTTTTGGGCGCATTATGACTGGGGATTGTATGCGTCGAGTTTGTTGCGGCGCGCTTCGACTGCGAAGACGCTGGCGAAAAATTATTTTTCGCGGACCCGGATTGTGATGGCGATTTCGCCTTTGTTGGCGCTGCCGTTGCTCGCTCGCGCGGGTTGCTGACAGCGGAATGAAGACCGCTCGTCGAGGCGTGCTTCGAGACGTACTTCGAGGCCGGCGCTGCCGGACCAGCTTCGCTTACGCGCACTCGCTGCCCTGCTTTCAGAGTGTTTCCGCTGATGTGATTCCAGCGACGCAGGTCCGCAAGAGAGACTCCAAAACGATCCGCAACAGTGACCAGCGTATCGCCGCGGTGCGCACGGTAGAAGGTTGTTCGGGAGCGCGGCGGAGCCACCGGCGCAGCGGGAATCACCAGCGCATCCACATTTTCGAGCGTGTCGCCCGCGCGCAGATCGTTCACCTTCGCCAGCTCTTCCACGCTTACGTGATAGTTGCGGGCAACGCTCACCAGCGAATCCTCTGCCGTGACGCGATGGTAGCGCCAGTAGGTTCTGCGCTCGACGGGGATGCGAACAATCTTCTGCGCAAAGAGCGTTGCCGTGCCTGGCGGAAGGTGAAGCGCGAAAGGCGCCGAGAGCATCCCGGAAGGCGGCGTGGTCATGCGCAGCAGACTGGGATTGAGCGCCATCAACTCGCGCGGGTCAGCGTTCACAATGTCCGCCGCGAGGCGAAGATCGACGGCGTAATTGATCGGAACTGTATCGGTCACGACGGCCGGATCGGGAGAGATGTCGTCGAAGCCATATTGCTTGAGATTTTTTGCGATGATGATCGCAGCCAGAATCTCCGGGACGTAATTTTTCGTTTCGCCAGGCAGGTTGTTGCGCTTGTACAACTCCCAGTAATCGGCGTAGCCGGTCTTCTGCACGGCGCGCTGCACGTTTCCCGCGCCCCAGTCATAGCCGGCCATGGCCAGATACCAGTCGCCGAGCTGATCGTAGAGGAACTTGAGATAGCGAGCGTATGCCCGAGTGGATTTCTCCGGATCGAATCGCTCATCGACAAAGCTGTTGCGCGTGAGGCCATAGTCGCCGTGGGGCATGAACTGCCACATTCCGCCCGCGCCAGAACCGCGATTGACCACCTGGGGCTGAAATCCCGATTCGGCAACCGCAAGGTAGATCAAATCCTGGGGAACGCCCTCCTCGGTCATCACCCGCTGGATCATGGCCTTGTATTTTCCGCCGCGTTCGAGCGAGTGTTTGAGCGTGTTGTGGCCGATTTTCGTGTTCGCGAAAAAATTGATGTAGGCCGCCACATAATCGTTGATGACCAAGGGAAGATCGCTGCGCGTGGTGGCGAGATTGGCCTGCGCTTTGGCCACCAGATTGGGATCGACGGCGAAGGTCACGTCGTTGGCGACATCGGCGGGCGTAGGCTCCTCGACTGGCGCAAAGCCGTTGCCCTGTTTCAGCGCCTCCATTTCGAGGCCGTTGACGGTATCGAGTACGCGGTTGTACTCGTCCTGAAGCGCTGCGGTCGCGCGGATGTCGATGCCGCTCGCGAGCATCTGATCGACCGCGCTGTCGAAGTCGCGCTTGGCGTCGGTGAGTCTTCCCTGGCGATAGCTTACCTGGCCGCGCGCGAGCGACTGCTCCACGCTTGCGATCAACTGCGATACCTGAGAATTGCTCTGTACTGGCTGTTGCGCGGTCGAGGGAGCTTGATTGGTAGCGGTCGATAGCGTATTCGTTGACGGCTGCGCCGCAGGAGCGGTAGCCGCAGCAGGGGCATTGCGCTGCACAGGGCCGCAGCCGCTGAGCGGTAACAAAAACGCCAGCGTGAGAGCCGCGCCGCTGATCCTGATCCGGGCCTGGATGCTCATCCAATATGCCGCACGCGCGAGGAGGAGAAAATCTTCTGTCGCGTTTGCGTCCGCTCCTTTGTTTCACATCTGTTCCACATCTTGATTGCAGCTTGCTCATTGCGACTTGCTCGTTGCGGCTTGCTCGTTGCACGGCAATCAAGCGCGTCCGTCTTCGACACGGCGCATCATGGCCTGCGCAGTGGCACAACATCCCTCACGCCGCACCGAGCACGCCTCACCATTCCCGATGATAAGCTATAAAGCTGGAGCCTTCCTCGATTCTGACCGTATCGAATGCGCTCCGTGACCCGCCTATGGAAGCCCGCCTGCTGAGAAATTTCGCAATCATTGCCCACATCGATCATGGCAAGTCCACCTTGTCTGACCGATTGCTGGAGCGCACCGGCTCGCTGACCGCGCGCGAGATGCAGGCCCAGGTGCTGGACGCCATGGACCTCGAACGCGAGCGCGGCATCACCATCAAGGCGCACGCCGTGCGCATGATGTACCAGGCGCGCGATGGAGTCACGTATCAGTTGAACCTGATCGACACGCCGGGCCATGTCGATTTCAGCTATGAAGTCTCTCGCTCGCTGGCCTCCTGCGAGGGCGCGCTGCTGGTGGTGGACGCAAGCCAGGGCGTCGAGGCGCAAACGCTCGCCAACGCCTTCTTGGCCATCAACGGCGGCCTCGAGATCATTCCCGTCATCAACAAGATCGACCTGCCATCGGCCGACGTTGTCCGAACCCAGGAAGCCATCGAACAGGCCGTCGGGCTGGACGCCACGGACGCGATTCCGGTAAGCGCAAAGACCGGCGTGGGGATTGACGAGGTGCTCGAGGCCATCGTCCATCGCCTGCCCGCGCCCTCCGGCAACATCGACGCGCCGCTCCAGGCGCTGATCTTCGATTCCTGGTTTGATCCCTATCGCGGCGTGGTAGTTTTGGCGCGCGTGGTCCATGGACGGATGCGCAAAGGGCAGAGGATTCGCTTCCTCTCAAACGGGCGCGTCTTCAACATCGACGCCATGGGCGTACTGACTCCGAAGCCGGTTGAGATCGGCGAACTGACCGCAGGGGAAGTCGGGTTCTTCACCGCAACCATCAAGAACGTGGCCGACACCAAGATCGGCGATACTGTGACCGACGACGAGCATCCCGCCACTTCGGCGCTGCCCGGCTTCATGGAGACCATGCCGATGGTCTTCGCCGGCCTCTACACCATCGATTCCCACGAACACACGCTGCTGCGCGACGCGCTCGAAAAGCTGCGCCTGAACGACTCGAGTTTCTTCTTCGAGCCGGAGTCTTCCGTGGCTCTCGGGTTCGGTTTCCGCTGCGGGTTTCTTGGACTGCTGCACATGGAGATCATCCAGGAGCGGATCGAGCGCGAGTACAACCTGGACCTGATCACCACAGCGCCCGGCGTGCGCTACCGCATCACCCTGACCAGCGGCGAAGTCATCGAGGTGGACAACCCCTCGCGCTGGCCCGAGCCAACCAACATCGAGACCATTGAAGAGCCGATCATCCGCGCCATGATCCTCACCAATGAGGAGTACGTCGGCGGCATCCTCAAACTGGTCGAGGACAAGCGGGGCAAACAGCTCAACTTCGAGTACGTGACGCCGACGCGGGTGATGCTGACCTATGAACTGCCGCTCAATGAGATTGTGCTCGACTTCTACGACCGCCTGAAATCGGTCTCCAGGGGGTACGCATCGCTCGATTACCATCCGGCTGGCACCTGGGTATCCCCGATGGTCAAGATGGACATCCTGGTCTCGGGCGATCCCGTGGATGCGCTGTCGATCATCATCCATCGCGACCACGCCTACGAGCGCGGCAAGGCGCTGGTCTCGAAGATGCGCGAGTTGATTCCGCGCCAACAGTTCGACGTGGCCATCCAGGCAGCGATCGGGTCCAAGATCGTCGCCCGAGAGACCGTCACCGCGCTGCGCAAGAACGTGATCGCGAAGTGTTACGGCGGCGACATCAGCCGCAAACGCAAGCTGCTCGACAAGCAGAAAGAAGGCAAAAAGCGCATGAAGCGCATCGGCAAAGTGGATATTCCGCAGGAAGCGTTCCTGGCCGTGCTGCGGGTGGGCGAGGATGCGCAGGGATAGCGCTGCGGGCATCGCGGCGCGCTTGTTCTAAGTCCTTGCAGTTCATGGATTTTGTGCCGATCCTGGGATAGATTCACGAAAGATTCATGGGCAACTGTGGAAACCTTACCGTTGACAACACGAGCGGGGGGCTGTTTGTCAACTTGATTCCCTGCTCTTTCGCGATCTGTTAAGTTGCTTATTTATATATGTTTATCATCTCAAACAAAACTTCGCTTTGTTGCGCGGGCAAGAAGTCTTCGAAATACTGACCGTTTCCTCAGAATTCTTCCACATTTTTTTCCACAGGCCGGGCCAGGATTCGTACCTCCCTGCTCAGCACACTGTGCTCCTCTCATTCTTCCTCCAGCCAACGAAAACAGCCCCGATACATCCGAGGCTGTTTTCGTAGCTGATCGCGTGTTGCTGGTCTGGAATCGACCTGCAACCGATCCAAGGCGGCGTATTAGTTCTTTGGAGCCATCGACTTGGGGGCTGGAGCGGAAGGCAGACCACCGCCCGCGCTCGCCGCCGAAGCTGCCGGCGCCGGTACACCCGACTTCAGGTTGTAGGCGTCCACAATCGGCTTGGTGATGTTGCTCGAGTCCGCCGCCCACAGAACCGGGCTTTGCTGCGCGCTCACATCGACCACCAGCGTGTAGCTGTGCTGCTTGGCGTAGGCGTTCAGCACCTCATAGACCTTCGAGGCCAGGGTGTTGTACATGTCCTGAATGGCCTGCTGGAAGTCGTTCTGCGCGTCTTCCGCATTGCGCTGCAGGAGCTTGGTCTTCTCGTCGATCGATTTGGTCTTGCTGGCGGTCTCGGCCGGGCTGAGAGTATTTCCCTGGGCCTGGAGCTGCTTCTTGAGGGTTTCGATCTCGTCGCTCTGAGCCTTCAGTTGCGCACGCTTCGGCTCGAACTTCTTCTGAACGTCAGCAAAGTCGCGCTGACCCTCGTTGGTTTGCGCTACAGCGGCCTGGAAGGCGATGACCGCGATCTTGGCTGGACCTGCAGCAGCCGGAGCGGCGGCGGAAGTCGGAGTCTGGGCAGAGGCACCGACCACAAGGCCGGATACCGCGAGAACTGCAATTGCGAGAGTACGCTTCATGGAAATAAGAAACTCCTTCGGTCATCCTGAATGTTGTGCCCGCATTCCTTCTGGGAAGCAAGACGTTGCTTCCTGTTTGGATCTCTCAGGTCTACATGGGATTCTGCCCAGCCAATATGCAGGCGCAAAACGTAAGTAGGACGCGGACAGAGACGTCAGCAGGAACT
>JAJZFR010000147.1 GCA_021805265.1 Acidobacteriota bacterium
CCCGCGTTGATCTATCACGATCTGAACCTGATCGAGCGAATTCTGCGCGACCAGGTGAGCGATAATTTTTCGAATATCTGGGTGGATTCCGAGGCGGATTACGAGCGGATTGTGCGCTTTCTGAATCGCTTTTCGCCGGGTCTGGTGCGGCGCGTGAAGCTCTATACCAAGGAGATTCCGCTGTTTGAGCACTTCGGCATTCAGGACGAAATCTCGAAGGCCCTGCGCTCGAAGGTATGGCTGAAGAGCGGCGGTTCGATTGTCATCAACCAGACCGAGGCGCTGGTGGCTATCGACATCAATACCGGCAAATATGTAGGCAAGACGGCGCGTCTCGAGGACACGATCCTGAAGACGAATCTGGACGCGATTCCCGAGATTGTGCGGCAGATCAGGCTGCGCGACCTGGGCGGGATCATCGTGATCGACTTCATCGACATGGACGAGCGGAAGAATCGGACGCGTGTGCTGGGTGCGCTCGAAGAAGCGTTGAAGCAGGATCGCGCGCCGACCAAAGTTCTCCAGTTCAACGATTTTGGCCTGGTTGCGATTACCCGCAAGCGAGTGAAGCAATCGCTCGAGCGGACGCTCAGTGTGCCGTGCCCGGTGTGCCAGGCGACTGGCATGGTGAAGAGTCCGACGACGGTGGCCAACGAAATCTATATCGAGATGCGCAAGATGCGCAAGCATTTCGATCAAAGCGAGGTGACGCTGCGGGTGCATCCGGAGACGGCCAAAGCGTTGAAGGCGAACAATGCGCGGTGGATGACCGAGCTGGAGGCGCTGGCGGGGAAGAATGTGCTGATTCGGAACGATGCGACGCTTCATCCCGAGCAATACGATATTCAGGGCTGAGCAACCTTGTTGTCACAGAATGTTTCCAATGGGCCAGGATGTACTTTGATGTACATCCTGGCCATTTTTCGGAATACTATGGACTTTCCGAAAGCCGTCAAGATGGATTTTTCTTGAGAAAAAATCCAGTCAGCATGGTGATTCTGGACTACATCCTTCCGGAAAATGCCGTGGCCCATGTTTTCTGGTTATATTTTCGGCATGGAATGTTGATCGGGTGAAGCGATTCCAATCGGGCGCAACTTTTCATGTCATTTGGTGTCAAACGCATAGGTGAATCCCGCATCTGACCAAGACAGACGCGAAGCTCGAACAGAAACGAAGTTCAAACTCACATTGAGGTGCATCCATGTCCCACCCATTGCGTAACTCGATTTTTCGTCCCGCGAGCATGACTGCTCTGGTTGCAGCCTGTATGTTGGCGCTCGCCACCTCTTCCCCTGGTCGCGCACAGGAGGGCCACGCTGCGGACGGAGTCGCCACTTTTTCGAGTTCTTCGGCGGCCATGCCGAGCACGGATGGCGCTCTGAATCTGACCGAAGGACTGACCGCGCTGCCTGCTGCGCCCGAGCCAGCCGCTGCCGGGGGTGGTCAGGTGTATCACGGGTATAACGCCCACCACACGGGCTGGAAGTATCACCTGACATTCGAGGGCGGCGGCGGTGCGGATGCGCCGGTTGGTGGCGACTCGAAGGTGATTACCTGGGGTCCGGATGTGACGTTTGGCGCGGGCTGGAAGTTTACCAACCGCATCAGCGCGCTGATCGAGTACCAGTTCATCGACGACAAACTGCCGGGTGGGTTGATCTCTGCGGCTGGAGCTCAGGGTGGCAACGCGCATATCTGGTCCTTCACCGTCGATCCTGTGATTGATCTGTTTCCCAAGCACGCCAGCGATGCTTATCTTACCGGCGGCGGCGGATTCTATCGCAAGCTGACCAGCTTTACCGATCCTCAGCCAGTGCAGTACTGCTACTACTTCTGCTATGGCGGCTACCAGAACGTGACTGTGAACCACTTTTCGAGCAATCAGGGCGGGATGAATGTCGGACTCGGTCTGACACATCGTCTGGGTAGCCCGGATACCGGCGGCGTAAGCAGGCTGCGGGTGTACATGGAAGCCCGTTACCTTTGGATCGATACGCCTGGCAAAGGAACTGAGAACGGACTGGGCAAGACTGATCTGGTTCCGATCACCATTGGCTTACGCTGGTAGTCGCAGCGTATCCACGCGCCTGCCATGCCGGACGCCTCCCCGGCATGGGAGGCGCTGTTTTTACAGGACGCCGAGAATCTTCAATCGAAGCAGCCCGCCGACGACTACAGCGCAAGGTGTGAGAGCAACGAGCAGAAGCGTGAACCACACCGGGTAACTCACGGTTGATGGACGCGAGTCGATGTGGGATTGCACGGCGCTGAAGGCAGCGAGCAGCAGGACGATCAGGGCCAGTGCCAGAGAGTGAATCAGCGGGTTTTCGCGGGACAAAGTGGCTGTTACATATCCTCCGGCCAGGGCTGCTGCAAGCGAGTATGCCAAGTTAATCCAGAGGTTGATCCCGAGGTAGCTGCGGCGCGCCGGGACGGTTTGCGACGGTGCCTGGTGCAGGAAGCGCCCGACGACAAGCGTTGCCAGCGCGAGGATCGCAGCCACGGTTGCAAATCCGGCCAGCAAGGCAAGGAACGTATGCAGGATCAGCATGGTTTGTCTCCTGCGATCTGCTGGAGAAATGCGCGCGCCAGGCGTGGTTCTCCGGGGTCAGCCTCGCCGTGGATCGAGCAGAGGTCGAGAAACTGCTCGATCAGGGCACTGGCCGCTTGCTGGCCGTCTTCCTCGTACTGCTGCGCGTGGAGTGACTGGAGAGCAAAGGCCAGTTGACGGAGCTGCTCTGCTTCGGGCCAGGGCTGCTGTGGCGCGGCGTCGCCTAGCTGTTCCAGTTTCAGATGGTCGAGGCTGGCAAAGAGTCCGCGGCGCCCTCGGGAGCACTCTTCGAGGCAAGCCAGAAGCTGGGCGCGAAAAATCTGCTGAAGCTGGCCGAGTTCGAGTGTTGCCGCGCTGCCAGGCGCTGAGGAATCTTCTTCGTCAGACTCATACATGGGGTTTTACTTCGTCGCTTTCATTGCCGCTTCCACATCTTCGGCGGTGTGTGGCAGGCTGGCGATCATGTCGATGAGCTTGCCGTCCTGACCAACGATAAAGACGTCTTCGATGCGGACGCCGAGCTTTTCCTCGGGGATGTAGACGCCTGGCTCGATGGTGAAGACCATGCCCGGACGGAGGACGGCGGGGTAGCCGGATGGGTCGTGAACATCGATGCCGACCATGTGGCCGAGGCCGTGAATCCAGTAGTCGCTGAGCGGCTCGCCGTGCAGCCCTTTGCCGTGGTCGTGGATGTACTGCCAGGCGACGGTGTCGAGCGAGTTGGGGTCGCGCCGGTATGGATCGTTGAGGGTGGACTTGCCCGCGACAAAGGCTGCTGCTGCGGCGCGCTGTGCGCCAAGCACGACGTTGTAGACCTCGCGCTGGCGGTCGGTGAAGTGGCCGGAGACGGGCACGGTGCGGGTGATGTCCGAGGCGTACATGCTGTATTCGCAGGCGGCATCGACCACGACGACATCGCCCGCCGCCATGGTGGCGGAGTTTTCGGCATAATGCAGCTCGGTCGAGTTGATGCCGGAGCCGACGATAGGGGCGTAGGAGGGGCGCTCGCAGCCGTTTTCCATCATCCGCGCGATCATCTTTCCTGCAATGGCGCGCTCGGTGACGCCGGGTTTGACGGAGCGCAGCATCAGGCGCTGCGCATCGATCGAGGCGTCGGCGGCCTTGCCGAGGAGGGCCAGTTCCTCGGGGTCTTTGAAGAGGCGCAACTGCGTCGTGAGGAGGGTAAGGTCGTGGGGGGTGAAGTTCGCGGCCTCGCCCAGAGTGGTCGATGTCCAGTTCAGCAGCGCGCTTGACTGGGTCGAGTCGGGGTGGGTCCAGAGATTGGCGGAAAGAGGCCGGTCGGCGGTGATCAAGGCATTGAGTACGCCGGGCAGCGAGGTCATGGGCATGACTTCATCGACGCCCGATGTTTTGGCCGCGCCGGGGGTAGCCGCGTCGAGCTTGATGCCGGTGTATTTTTCCATGCGCAGGTTGCGGGTGGGCAGGAAGAGAATCTCGCGGTATGCGTGGGCGGGAGTGGCGTTCTGCTCCGCGCCGACGACCATCAGAGCGGCTCCTGGCTCGTTCCAGCCGGTCAGGTAATAGAAGTCCGCGTCCTGGCGGTAGGGCATGAAATCGAGCAGCGGCTCTTCGGCGGCAAAGAGGATGGCAACCCCGCCATGGAGCCTGGCAGCGAGCGCAACACGGCGATCATGGTAGGTGGACGCGGGCTGCTTTTCGAGAGCGGAAAGGCCGATTGTGAGGAGGGAGGCAAGCAGAAGGAAAAACGCGACCAGATGCAGGTTTCGAGATATGGTTCGGGGCATGGAATTAGCCTCTGCGATTCATCGCCCGGTGTCAAGAAGATGCATCGCGGAGGGGAGATCGAAGACGACAAAGGCAGAGCAGGGAATTGCTCCCGCTCTGCCTTGGGCAGAGATTGAAGATGCGTTCGTCAGCCGGCTTTTTCGAGCAGCGAGAGGGACAGGTCGCGGCGCTCGACCATCTCCCGCGTGATTTCCAGATCGCGCACCCTCTTGCTGTTGGGCAGGTGGTACATGAGGTCGAGCATCAGCTCTTCGAGAATCATCCTGAGGCCGCGCGCGCCGACCTTGCGATGAAGGGCCTCGCGGGCGACGGCCGAAGTGGCGTCGGCGGTGAAGTGAAGATGCACATTCTCGTATTCAAACAGGCGTTGGTATTGCTTGAGAATGGCATTTTTGGGTTTGGTGAGAATCTCGACCAGGGCGGCTTCGTCCAGTTCATCGAGGACGCCCATGACCGGGAGCCTGCCGACGAACTCCGGGATGAGTCCATACTTGATGAGGTCCTGCGGCTCGATCTGGCGAAGCAGCTCGGTGTCGCGATGCGGGCGGAGGGCGATTGCGCCGTCCGGCTCGGAGGCGTCGCTGGCCTTGAATCCGAGGGCTTTCTTGCCAACACGCCTGCCGATGACGCGCTCGATGCCGACAAAGGCACCGCCGCAGATGAAGAGGATGTTGGTGGTATCGACGGCGGTAAATTCCTGATGGGGATGTTTCCGCCCACCTTGCGGCGGAACGTTGGCTACAGTGCCTTCGAGAATCTTGAGGAGAGCCTGCTGAACGCCCTCGCCGGAGACATCGCGGGTGATGGAAGGATTTTCGTCCTTGCGCCCGATCTTGTCGATCTCGTCGATGTAGATGATGCCGTTCTGGGCGCGGGTTACGTCACCATCGGCAGCCTGGAGCAGCTTGAGGATGATGTTCTCGACATCCTCGCCGACGTAGCCGGCTTCCGTGAGGGTCGTTGCATCGACAATGGCGAAGGGTACGTCGAGCATCTTGGCCAGCGTGTGCGCGAGAAGGGTCTTGCCGGAGCCGGTGGGCCCGAGCAGAAGTATGTTGGACTTTGCCAGCTCGACTTCGTTGTTGCGCATGCGATTCATCTGGATGCGCTTGTAGTGGTTGTAGACCGCGACGGCGAGCTTTTTCTTGGTCTGGTCCTGACCGATGACGTATTCGTCGAGAAAGGCCTTGACCTCCTGTGGCTTGGGGAGGTGGGCCGGGGAAGTGGAGGGTGTCGCTTCGCTGCGGTCATCCTCGAGGATGGAGTTGCAGACGGCCACGCACTCGTCGCAGATATAGGCGCGCGGGTAGTCGCTGGGCGAGGAGATGAGCTTGGCGACGGCGTCCTGTGATTTGTGGCAGAACGAACATCGCAATGTGTCTTCCGGTCCCGAGCGGGTTTTCATGGCTGCTGCATCCTTCCCAGAGTCAAATCGAAACCGCCGGGGTGCGCGGTCGGTCGATGATTTCGTCGATAATGCCGTATTCCTTGGCCTGCGGAGCGTTCATGATGAAGTCACGCTCGACATCGCGCTCGATGCGCTCGAGGCTTTGACCGGTGTGTTTGGCCATCAGAGTGTTGGTGATCTCACGGATACGGAGGATTTCACGGGCGTGAATGTCAATGTCTGTCGCCTGTCCGCTGAGGCCGCCCATGGATGGCTGATGGATGAGAATGCGCGAGTTGGGCAGGGCGAAGCGCTTGCCTTTGGTGCCGGAGAGCAGGAGAAACGCGCCCATGCTGGCAGCCTGACCGATGCAATAGGTGACCACATCGTTCTTGATGAACTGCATGGTGTCGTAAATCGCCAGCCCCGCCGTGATGGAGCCGCCCGGCGAGTTGATGTAGAGCTGAATGTCCTTTTCCGGGTCTTCGCCGGAGAGAAAGAGCATCTGGGCGACGATCAGATTTGCGATCTGGTCGTCAATGGGCGTGCCGAGGAAGATGATGTTGTCGCGAAGAAGACGCGAGTAGATGTCGTAGGCGCGTTCGCCGCGACTCGTCTGCTCGACCACCATGGGAACTAATGCCATTGCGCTATTCTCTCACTTTGCCCTGTTCCCCGCAGGGAACGCCTGGGAATATGTTTCCGAGTAGTAACTGTTGCGCCTGACCGGCTCTTCCAGTCCGTGTGTTTCGGGAAAAATCCGTTGCCGAAAGCCACCGACCAGTCAGACAAGTGCTCAGCGAAGACCTAAGCTGCGGGCATCCGCTGGTAGAGAGTGCTGGCAGTTTTCTCACGTTGGATCTGTTCTCGGATTCTAGCCAGTCCGCCGTCCCTGGTCAAACGCGCCCGCAGAGTTTCGAGCGGCTCACGGGATTGCAGGGACGCCATGTAGAGTTCGCGTTCGAACTCCTCGTCAGAGACTTCGATGGCTTCGAGTTCGGCGATCCTGTCGAGGATGAGCGAGGTTTTGACCTCCTGCAGGGCGGAGTCGCGCTGCGCGGAACGGAGGCGAGTGAGGTCGAGTTTGCGCATCATTTCCGGGTCCATGCCCTGCGCTGCGAGGGCGCGGAGGCCGCGTTCGAGGCGCGCATCGACCTGCTGCTGGACGAGCGATTCGGGGATGGGGAAGGCGAACCGCTGGGCGAGGGCCAGGAACAGGGCCTCGCGGGTCTGCTGTTCGCTCTCGCGGAGTTTGGTCGTTTGCAGGTATTCGCGGATGCGGTTTTCGAGGGCGGCCAGGTTTTCGTAGTCGCCTAGCTCGGTCGCAAACTCGTCGTTCAGTTCGGGCAGGATTCGCTTTTTGATGGCGTTGACCACAATGGTATAGGCGACGGCCTGGCCCGCCAGGCGAGCTTCCTGATAGTCGGCGGGATAGACCACCTCGGCCTGAATCTCCTGGCCGACTTTGGCACCGCGCAGCGCCTCGGTAAAGGCTGGCAGAGTTTCACTGCCGCCGATCTCGATCAGGGAGTCTTCCCCGGCCAGCGGCGCGGCAGGATTGTCTTCTGCCGACTGCGCCTGGCCGTGGTAGCTGATCTGTGCCCAGTCGCCATCGACCAGCGCGCGATCTTCCTCGATGGTCTCGACGGTTGCTCGGGACTCACGCAACTGCTTCAGCTCCTGCTGGAACTCCTCTTCCGTAGCCTCAACGACGGGGCGGGGAACGACAACGTCCTGATAGCCGTCGAGCGAGAACTGCGGGACCACCTCAAAGACAGCCGTGCCTTCGAGCGCTTTGCCTTCTTCGAGGATCAGTTTGGTCAACTGAGGCTCCGAGACGGGCGTGAGGCCAGCGCCTTGAATCGCGGCCCGGAAGCGCTCGGGCAGGAGCGACTCGACAACTTCCTTGCGAATCTGCTCGGCAAAACGGCGCCGGACAACCGATTCCGGTACCTTGCCCGCGCGGAATCCGGGGATTTTTGCGTATTTCCTGTACTCCCGAAGCACACGGGTAAAGGCCTTGTCCACGTCTTCAGCGGTGGCTTCGATGGCTACCTCGCGGATACACTCCGGGTTCAGCACGGGCGAGGGCGTATGCGCGTGGCCTGCGTGGTCATGATCCGCGTGATCGTGGTGGCCTTCGTGGTTGTGAACCTGTACTTCGGAGCCAGCGATTTCAGCTTCGGTCTGGGGGGCGGTTTCAATGGTTTCTGCAGAACTCAAGTGTGTGCCTTCCGGAATGTGTCTCTGTCTCGCCTACGCTGCGCCGCTGTGACTGAAGTTACGGTCCTGGATTTACGAAACCGCAAGCAACGCTGGCTGTGTGCTGGAGACGCTCACTCTCTATGGTAAGAGGCAGAGCGGCGACGGTCAAACCGAGCGAGCGGGTTTGGCGCGTCCCTGGCTGGGTTTTCCTGATCATTCCTGTCAAGAAAGGGATTTTTCGGAACGGATTTTCCCGTTACGGCTGAATGAGTTCGAGGCGTACATGCCAGCGGGTGCTGTTCCCAGGGGCCAGCGTCACCATACCGGTGTTCCTGGTGCCCCATTCCTTGCCGAAAGGGTCGCCGAAGTTGAATTGATCTTCGACGGCGACAAAGTTCTTCGCCGGTGGCGCGTAGACCTGAATGGTGCGAATCTCTGGAGACAGGCCCTCGATCGTGACGCCGTAGTGAGCGGCGGGGTCAGTGACGGTGACGACGACAGGACCGCTTTTTCTTTCGAGCGAACTGAAGTTGTCGTCAAGAAACTGGGTGCCGAGGGGTCTTCCAGTTGGTGCCTGGAAGTCGTAGGCAGTTCCTGCCACTGGCATGATCTTGCCGGTGGGAAAGACGTCGTCGTAGTTGTTGACCTCGGCCAGGGCGCTGGCAGGAATGTGAAGGCGGACCTGTTTGCGGTCTCCGCTGGGCAGGTTGAAGTAGGGGTGCCAGGCGATGGCCACCGGTTCGGGCTGCGAGCCGACGTTGTGGGCTGTGATTGAGACATCGAGCCTCTGGGCCGTCAGCGAGATGGAGTAAACGAGGTCCGAGCTCGAGAACCAATGTCCGTCGAAGTCGCCACAATGAAGCACGCCGGTGATGACGCCGCCTGCCTGATTTTGGGAGACTTTGAGGTCGCTGATCTTTCCTTTGAGGATCAGCCCGTGCATGGCGTGACGCTCGGCCCCAGGGCGTCCTCCGGCGCTGTTCGCGGGCAGTGTGATGGGATGGCCCTGCCATTCGGTGGTCAGCATCTTGCCGTCTGGCGAAAGTTTGCCGCGAATGCGATTGGGATAGGGAAACAGAAAGGCTGCGCCGAGCCGATAGCCGAGGTCGCCGTTGGCGGTGTCATGGTCGTTGAGCATGGCGGCGGACTGGGCCAGACTGGGCGAAGCCAGCACATCGATCTCGCCCTTGCCGGGATACCAGGCGGTGATCTGCTGCACTTCCATGCCCCGACCGGGCATGACGGTGATGCTGGTGAACTCGGGGCTGGTCGCGCCTGGGGTTGGTTTTCGCGAGACGGTCACCGGGGCCATGCCGTTGATGAGGAT
>JAJZFR010000367.1 GCA_021805265.1 Acidobacteriota bacterium
GACCGCCGGCGATCAGGTCAAAGGCGCGGCGAGCGGTAGCTGGCGTGTGATGGAAGGTGGCCTTGAGCGTCAGGTCGCCGTAGTGAAGGCGGTTGGTGTCGAGACTGACCGTGGTGCCCGCTGCCGGGCCGCCGAAGAAATTGACAGTTCCGCCATTGCGCGCCAGGGCCACGGCCTGTTGCCAGGTTTCGGCAAGGGCCACGGCCTCTATCGCGATGTCCACGCCCTGTCGATCGGGCGTGAGCGAGCGGGCGGCCAGCACCGGGTCTTCAACCGTGGAAGTCTCGATGACATGCGCTGCGCCGAGCAATTTCGCGGACGCAGCCTGAGCGGGGTGTTTGACGATGGCGATGGCTTCGCAGCCGTGGAGCGCGGCAAGATGGATCATCATCAGTCCAAGCGGTCCTGCGCCGAGGACGGCGACGGTATCTCCTGGGTGAGGGTTCGAGTCTTCAAAGCCATGCAGCGCGCAGGCCAGCGGCTCGGTGAGCGCGGCGTGCTCGAGCGACAGGCTGGCTGGAACGTGGAGAGTATTCCGGGCCACGATGCGGGCGGGAATGCGAATATATTCGGCGTAGGCGCCGTTGTTGAAGAGCAGGTCGGCGCAGAGGTTTTCCTGGTCGCGCTGGCAGTAGTAGCACTCGCCGCACGGAGCCGAGTTGAGCGGAACGACGCGGTCGCCGAGGGCAAACTCGGTGACTCCCGCGCCCAGTTCTGCGACGGTTCCGGCCAGTTCGTGACCGAAGAGCGCGGGGGGCTGGATCATGCGCGCGTGGTAGCCGCGTCGATAGACCTTGAGGTCGGTGCCGCAGGTGAGCGCGGCCGCGACGCGGACGATGATTTCTCCCGGCGCGGCGCGCGGAACGGCCACCTGCTCGATGCGCACGTCTTCCCTGCCGTACAGAACGGCTGCGGTCATGGTCTCCGGCAGTGCCGCCGGCAAACTGGTTGAGATGGTCGCGGGCACGTTCACTTACTCTCCCGCGAAATGTCCATCGGTTGCGCAGCAGGCTCGATCATGATCTTCATCGACTGCGCAGTGGGCGTGGAAGCGACACGGATGGCCTCTGGCGCGTCGGCAAGCGAAAAACGATGCGAGACAAGGCGCGTGAGGTCGAAGCTGCTGGAATAGCCTGCAAAGACGATTTGCGCGCCTTCGTCCTGAACATCGACCGCGGCCGAGTAAGAGCCGATGAGCGATTTCTCGTCCATGCAGACCGCGCCGGGATCGAAGCCGGCCTCCGTGTGCTGGGTCTGGGCAAAGAGCAGCACCCGGCCGCCGGGTCGAACCGCGTCCATCGCGGTCTGGATCAAAGCATTGACGCCGACGGCGACCACAACCGCATCCGCGCCGCGGCCTTCGGTGGCCTCGCGGGCGCGGGCGACGACATCCTCCCGGCCCGCGTCGATGGGATGCTTCAAGCCGAAGCTCGCGGCGATTGTATGGCGCTCGGGGTAAAGGTCGGAAGTGAGCACAGTGGCACCGCTGCGCAGCGCAAGCGAAGCCAGCAGAATTCCTATCGGCCCCTGGCCAAGGACGAGGATGGTTTCGTCGGGCTGAAGATCGAGCATCCTGATTCCCTTGAGGCAGGTATTCACCGGCTCGACGAAAGCCGCCTGCTCGAAAGGAACGTTGTCAGGAATGCGCACCAGGCCGCCATCCCGCACGATCCAGTCCATCACGCGGACGTACTCAGCGAAGCCGCCACCCGAGGGTTCAAAACCGGCGGTGACGCCGACGCGCTTATAGGTCATGCACTGGGCGAATGTCCGCTTGCGGCAGTAGTAACAGGCGCGGCAGGGAATGTGATGGAAGACCATCACACGATCTCCAACGGAGAAGTTCGCGACGCCCGTGCCGACGGCGGCAATGGTTCCCGCCGTCTCGTGGCCAAAGATGCGCGGGGCGGAGTGAGAGCCGGTGTGAATCTTCTTGAGGTCCGTGCCGCAGACGCCGCAGGAAGCAACGCGAATCAGAACTTCGCCGGGGCCGATCACGGGCACAGGGACGGTCTCGACGCGAACATCGTTGACACCGCGGTAGACGGCGGCGCGCATAGTGCCTGGTAGCGACGGTTGCGCATGCAATGCGGTGTGATCCTCAAGAGCAGTGTTTCTGTTCATGTCGATTCTTTCGATTCCAGGAAAGCGCGCATAGCGATGTGCAGGCGTTCCGCAGCCAGTTTACTGCCGCGAGCCATGGTCATCACAGGCCGCCAGAGTCGCGGACGCAGGGCGAGGTGGAGCGCGAAGGCGGCCTCGCGAAACTGCCCCGTCGCGCTCGTGAAACGCTGCATCTCGGGCAGTTCGAAATCGGCGTCGTCGGAGATAGCCTTGATGGCATAAAAAGGCACGTCTCGGATGCGGGCCATGCGGGCCACTGTGGCGGCCTCCATGTCCACAGCGACAGCGTTATAGCTTGCGCGGAGGCGCTTTTTTTCGATGATGCCGGCGGGCGCGGCGACGGTGACGAGAGTTCCCTGCCCCGACTCGTTTGCAGCGGAGTGCGGCGAGAAAAATCGTTCGCCCGTGCGCGCGTCGATGACTGTGTCTGCGCGGACGATTTCGCCGATGCCGAGCGAGGGATCGCAGGCACCCGCCCAGCCGACGGAGATCAGCGCAGTAGCCTCTCCGAGCGCAAGCGCCGCCTCGACAGCCAGCGCGGCGCGACGAGCGCCCATGCCCGCGCAGGCAACCACAGCCTGATCGTTCCAGCAGAGATGAATGCCGCGACGAAGTACATTGGAATCCGTCTTCCAGCCAGCGGTGAAGGCGGCTATCTCGCGGTGCAATGCCGCGATAAAGATTAGCCGAGATGGAGCGGACGAGTTCATCATTCAGCGGAAGCGATCAGGGTGAGCGTTCATGCGCCGGGCGCGTAGCCGTTCGAGCGGAACCATTCGACGGCGGCGCGCATGGCCTGATACACCGGCGCGATGCGGAAGCCAAGATCCTGTTGCGCGCGGGCCGACGAGGCAAACATCTTCTTGCGGCCCATGCGCACCTCTTCCAGCGTAGCGCGCGGCTCCTTGCCAAGCAGGCGTCCGGTGAGATTTTCCTCGAAGAAGGCGTATGCGGACGCCACCCAGAACGGTATCTCGACGGTCGGCGAAGGAATGCCTGTCATCGCGGAAAGTTTGTCGAGAATCTGCTTGAGGGTGAGATTTTCGCCGCCCAGAATGTACCGCACACCGGGGCGACCGTGTTCAAGAGCCGCAACGTGCGCGCGGGCAACTTCGCTCACATCGACGAGGTTCAATCCAGTGTCCATGTAGGCGGGAAAACGGCGATGGAGAAAATCGACAAAAATGCGCCCTGTGGGCGTAGGCTTCGCATCGTGCGAGCCGACCGGCGTGGTCGGATTCAGCACCATCACCTCCTGCCCGTCTTCCGCAGCGCGCAGAGCTTCCTGTTCTGCGAGGAACTTCGAGCGCTTGTAGTGGCCGACCATCTGAGCCAGCGAAACGGGCGTGTCTTCATTGACGACCAGGCCATCTTTGCGAAAACCCATGGTGGCCACGCTGGAGGTGTAAACCACCCTGCGAACGCCAGCCTCGCGGGCCATTGCCAGCAGACATTGCGTGCCTTCGACGTTTGCCTGATACATTGCGGCGGGATCGCGAATCCAAAGCCGATAATCTGCGGCCACGTGGACGACGGCTTCGCAGTCTGCCAGCGCTGCGCGGAAGGATTCCGGCTGTGCCAGGTCGCCGACGCAGGTTTCAATGCTGGAGGCACCGATTGAATCAAGATGAGAGAGATTGCTGCTCGCACGCACCAGCAGTCGCAACTTCGCGCCGTGCTCGGCCAGCGCACGCGCAACGTGGTGGCCGACAAATCCGGTTGCGCCTGTCAGGAAAATTTTCATCGAATGGACACCTGAACGAAGCTGGACTAATCCAGAGCTTCCGGATGGAGGGCGATGTTGGTCTCGCCTGCGGCCTTTTTCTCGGCGTATTTCCTGACCCATGCCTCCCAGTGCTTGCCTGCGGCGCGATCCTTGCCAGTGAACTCGATGCGGGCAATTTCGGCGTAGCTGATGCGACGCTTTTCTGCCGCATTGGCGGGGAAGAACTGAACAAAGGAATCGGCCAGCGTTCGGCCGGTCACGCGGTTGAAGAGATAGGCATCCACCCGCTCGCCGCTTCTCAAAGTGAGCGTGATGTCGCCGCGATAGTCAAAGGCTTTTTCAAGAGCCAGCTTGAGATCCGCTTCGTTGGCAATCTCCGGCACCCAACCTTCGAGATTCTCGTGGGCAAAGCCGTCAACGACCTCAAGATCGTCAGGATTCTGAACCAGGATGGGCTGACTCATGCGCGTGTCTCCTCGAACTGGTGTCCCGCTGCCATAGCTGCTGCTGCCGGGGCTATATTGCCAATCTCGACCAGGCTGCCGTGGTGGGCGGCGAAGCCGGAGTCATGCAACAGATCAAGCGCGCCACGATCCTTGTAGCTGCTGAAGAGCGCGGCTTTAGCCATTGCGAAAAATCCGCTCAAGCTGCCGAATCCGTGCTGCACCGCGCTCGGCTCGTAGCCGCAGCTCACCATGCAGTTGGCGCACTTCGGATTCCCGCTCGAGGTGCCATACTCTTCCCACTTCGTTGTTTCGACCAGCTCTTTGAAGGTCTCCGTATAGCCATCCTGCAGGAGATAACAGGGCTTCTGCCAGCCGAAGATGTTGTAGGCGGGCGAACCCCAGGCCGTGCACTCGTAGTTGCGCTTGCCCATCAGGAATTCGAGGAACAGGGGCGACATATTGAACTTCCAGGACTTCTTCCGATTCGACAGAATGGCGCGGAAGAGCCGCCGCGACTTGGCGCGACCGAGGAAGTGCTGCTGGTCCGGCGCCTTGTCGTAGCTGTAGCCCGGCGAGAGCACGATGCCCTCGACTCCAAGCGCCATCACCACGTCAAAGTACTCGCGAACCATATTCGGATCCGTGCCATCGAAGAAGGTCGAGTTGGGGGTGACGCGGAAGCCGCGCTTGACCGCTTCCTTGATGCCCTCGACCGCTATATCCCAGCCGCCCTCGCGGCACACCGACATGTCGTGGTGCTCGCGCAGGCCATCCAGATGCACGGAAAAAGTGAGATATTTCGACGGAGTGAATTCATGAATGCGGCGTTTCAGTTCAAGCGCGTTGGTGCACAGATAGATATATTTCTTCCGCGCCACCAGGCCGTTCACGATCTCGACAATCTGCGGATGGAGCAGCGGCTCGCCGCCGGGCAAGGAGACCATCGGCACACCGCACTCTTCAACTGCGGCAAAGCACTCCTCGGGGGTGAGCTGTTTTTTCAGAATGTGCGGCGGGTACTGAACCTTGCCGCAGCCGGCGCAGGCCAGGTTGCAGCGAAAGAGCGGCTCCAGCATCAGCACCAGAGGATATTTCTTTTCCCCGGCCAGCTTCTTCCTGAGCACATACGTTGCCACGGTCCACATCTGTGAAATTGGTACTGCCATTGTTTCAACCTCCTGCGCCCTTTTGGTGCCTGGTGTTCAGGCCACTGTCGCCTGCATTCAATTACGGTGTGTTCGCTACTCCACGCCTTGCATGGCCTGTTTATAGGTGGTCAGTGCCAGCAGCGGGAAGTAGTTCCGATACATGTGATAGGCCAGATAAAAAACGCGCGGAAAACCGGTGCCGGTGTAGAGCGCCTGGCGGGTAACGCCGCTGCCGACGGATTCATCCCAGTCGCCGGATTCCTTCTGCCGATCAAGCAGCCAGCGGATGCCCTTGGCCACCGAATCGCTGCGATTGTCGCCCGCCGCAAGGAGTCCCAGGATCGCCCACGCTGTCTGCGATGGCGTACTCGGGCCGATGCCACGCTGGACCGGATCGTCGTAGCTCAGGCAGCTTTCGCCCCAGCCGCCATCGGGATTCTGGACCATGCGAATCCACTCTGCGGCTTGCTGAATCTGCGGTTCGTTGTGCTCGACACCGATCGCTTCGAGACCCCGAAGAACCAGGAACGTGCCGTAGATGTAGTTGACGCCCCAGCGGCCAAACCAGCTTCCGTCCGGCTCCTGCTCACGAAAGACAAACTGGATGGCGCGCTCCACCCGCTTGTCGGCTCGCGTGTAACCGTAGTTGGACAGCATCTCCAGCATCCGCCCCGTAATGTCCACCGTTGGCGGGTCCAGCATCGCGTTGTGATCGGCAAAGGGGATGTACTGGAAGATCATCTTGGTATTGTCTTTGTCGAAGCTGGCCCAGCCGCCGTTGCCGCACTGCATGGCAAAAAGCCAGTGGATGGCGCGCTGAGAAACCTCGTACTGATAACGCTCGCGGGGGTTTTCGACGCGGCTGAGCGCGAGCAGCACCTGCGCGGTGTCGTCGGTGTCGGGATAAAACTCGTTATTGAACTCGAAATACCAGCCGCCCGGCTCGGTCTTGCGCACCTTTTCTGCCCAGTCGCCTTTGTGGCGAACTTCCTTGGACAGCATCCAGTCAACCGCTTTGAGCAGCCGAGGATCGGTACGCGGAATGCCCGCCTCGCCCAGCGCAAACACAGCATAGGCGGTGTCCCAGACGGGAGACATGCAGGGCTGCATCCGGAAGGTCGGCTCGGGGTGATTGTCTCCGGCAGGTTCTTCGATGCCCAGTTTCTCGAACTCGTCGCGAGCGCGAATCACCTGTGGATCGTCGTCCGAATAGCCCAGGCAGCGCAGCGCGATAATGGCGTTCATCATGGCCGGGTAGATGGCCCCCAGACCGTCGGACATTTCCAGCCGGTCAAGCATCCACTTCTCTGCCTTGCGGATGGCCAGCTTGCGCAGAGGGCGAATATAAACCGCCTCCACAATATGAAAGGCGCGGTCGGCGAGCAGGAAGAAATTGCGCCAACTGATGGGACGCTTGTGATCGAACTGGAGCCGAAGATCGGCATTCTCCCTACCACCCACAAACAGTTCGTCGATGCCCTGCTCCGGGGAGATTTTCTTGTACGGCTTTTTGGCGTAGATGATCGAAAGCGGCACCAGAATGGCGCGTGACCAGGACGAAATTTCGTAGAGGTTGAAGTAGAACCAGTTGGGAGCGAGCACGATCTCGGGCGGTATGGCCGGGACCGCATCGTAGTCGTACTGCCCCAGCGCGCAGAGATAAATCTTGGTAAAGGTATTGCAGGCGACCACGCCCCCATTGGCCAGAATCCACTGGCGCGCGCGTACCAGGATGGGATCGTCCGGTGACATGCCCATCAGCTTGCACGCGAAGTAGCACTTCACCGCAAGCGAGATATTGCCCGGTCCGCCTGGATAAATGCTCCAGCTTCCGTCCTGATTCTGGTAGCGAAGCATTTCAACGAGCGCGCGTTGCATCCGGCCCGGATCGCCGCTCTCGAGCAGGACATGCATGTAGATGTAGTCGGCCTCGAGCATCGCGTCGGCCTCGAGTTCGCCGCACCAGTAGCCGTCCTCGTGCTGCTGGGAAAACAGAAAATCCGCGCTGCGGTCCACGGCAGCGTCCACCAGCGACAGGTCCGCATCGATGCGTCCGAATCGCGGCCTCTGCGTTGCGCCAGCCCCCGAGTTGCCCGTCACCTTATTCATAAGAAATCTCTGCCCAGGTGTCTACGCCACAAAACGAAACATTCCTTGCCAGACTTCCGGAACGACGCTTCCACTCCCGGAATAACTCGTCATATTTCGTCAGGTTTTCGTCATACCTCATCCCGGCGAAGCGCGGAACCCCAATCAGCATCGGCAATCCACAGCGTTACTGCACCGGAATTGGCGCGCCCCCATTGGCACCGCCAATAGCCTGAACTATCTCGGGCGGCAGACCGAAACGCACATTCTCCGGCATCACCTCGACCTCTTCGACGCCAGCGTAGCCGTTCTGCCGCAAATAGTTGATCACGTCCTCGACCAGCACCTCCGGTGCCGACGCTCCCGCAGTCACCGCGACCGACTGGACGCCTTCAAGCCAGCGCGGATCGATGGCCTGAGAGTTGTCGATCAGATAGGCATTCGTGCCCAGGTTGTGCGAGACCTCGACCAGACGGTTGGAATTTGAACTATTGGTCGAGCCAACAACCAGCACCAGGTCCGCGCCAGGAGCCACATTCCGCACGGCCACCTGACGGTTCTCGGTCGCGTAACAGATGTCCTGGGTATGCGGACCGGCAATATTGGGAAACTTGATCTTGAGCGCGTGGATGATGTCGCGAGCCTCATCGAGCGAGAGCGTGGTCTGGGTCAGGTATGCAACGCGATCAGGATCCGGCACCACCAGCGCTTCCACTTCGGCCACATTCGAGACGACCTGTGTGGCCTCCGGAGCTTCGCCGAGCGTTCCCTCGATTTCGTCGTGGTCGCGATGGCCCACCAGCACAAGGGAGTAGCCCTGCTTGGCAAACTTCACCGCCTCGACATGCACCTTGGTCACCAGCGGACAGGTCGCGTCGATCACCTTCAGTTTGCGCTCTCTGCTGGCCTCGCGAACCGCAGGCGAAACCCCGTGAGCGCTGTAGATCACCCGCTGTCCCTCGGGAACCTCTTCAATCTCGTGGACGAAGATTGCACCCTTTTCCGCCAGTTCGTTGACCACAAACCGGTTGTGCACAATCTCGCGGCGAACGTAGATCGGCGCGCCAAAGGTTTCAAGGGCAATCTTGACAATATCGATGGCCCGTACGACTCCGGCACAGAAACCGCGCGGCTTCAACAGCAAAACACGCTTCTCTGCCGCATTTCCGTCGGCATGGCCCTGGTTGGAGATAGCTTCCATCGTAGACTGTATCACTCTGTCAGTATAGCAAGAGGCGAACCACGCGCCCGCCGAAGTTCGCGCGAACAGGAAGCGAGATATGCCATGAATGAGATCAGGAATCAGATCGAGTCTGGCGCAGCTTTCGCGGCACCACACTTTTTTGTTACATTGGAAGAGTCAGGTTTGCTGGTTCCGTGCCACAGCCGTGGCGCTATCGTCTAGGGGTTAGGACGTGAGATTCTCAATCTTAAAACACGGGTTCGATTCCCGTTAGCGCTACCAAATAAGCCCACCAAATCAGATATTTACAAGACGCCGATGCAAGCGGTGTTTTCAGTTTGCGTTCTGAGTCAGCACTGCGTCAGCAAAATTGACTGACCTGGGGATGATGGTTCTTCAGAAGCCCACACCAACTGTGGGGAAGCATTTCGCTCCCGGTGCCTCGGTCAACGCACG
>JAJZFR010000033.1 GCA_021805265.1 Acidobacteriota bacterium
TGGGCCACCATCCGCGAGGCCCAGCGCCGCACCCTCAAGCTCCGCCACACCGCCATGGCTGTCACCATCGACATCGGCAACCCCGACGACGTTCACCCCACCGACAAGGTCACCGTCGGCCACCGACTCGCCCTCGCCGCGCGCAGGATCAGCTACGGCGAAGCCGTCGAAGACTCCGGCCCAACCCTCCGCCAGACCACCACGGAAGGCTCCGCGCTGCGTCTCTGGTTCAACCACGCCACAGGTCTCCATGCCCAGGGAGGCGCGCTCACCGGCTTTGAACTCGCAGGCTCCGACGGCGTCTTTCATCCCGCACAGGCGAGCATCGAGGGGAATCCCGAAGGCTCCACTACAGCCATCCCCACCATCCTCCTCACCAGCGCCCAGGTCGCGCACCCCGTCTGGGCGCGTTACGGATGGGCCAACAGCCCGGATTGCCACCTCTACAACGGCGACGGGCTGCCCGCTTCCCCCTTTACCACGCAGCCTTGAAGCTTCGTGCTCCAAAGGATTCCCGGTGACTGATATTCTGGACAGGTGAGCCTTCGACCCTCCCTCTCCGCATTCTTCCTCTGCTCCCTCAGCGCGGCTATCCTCTGCACCGGCTGTCGCAGGGAAGAGCAGGCAGTCAGCCACGTCGCCGCCAGGGCCACCAGCGCCGAGCAGAGCGCCGTAGCCGCCTCTTCCCTGCGCGATCAGGAGCGCGCCCAGCTTGGCCAGATTCCCCTGCCCACCAAGAGCCGCTACGTCGATGTCCATGAGCCGGGTGCCTGGCAAAACCCGTTCCTCAGCGTGGACGCGAAGATGATCAATTTCCGCTTAACCCTGGCCGACCCCAATCCCAGCACCCTCGGCGCCGGCGGCCTGCTGCGCCCGGCAGCGGCCCGCCGACAGGAGATACAGATCGACCCAGGGAACGCCGTTCAGGCGCTCATCGCCGCGCCCGCCGCCGCATGGCCCTACGGACGCGTGGTCGCTGTCGAGGAATACCCCCTCGCAGACAAAAAATCCCGCCCCGCCATTCGCCGCCAGATCGAAGCCCTCATCCGCCAGTTGAACGACCTCGGCGTGATTGTCGATGAGTGGCCCACGCGCTGATGATTGCCTGGGCCTGCTCCATCTACCCGCGCGGAACTTTCGGCCTCACTCCGCGTTATCGATCTGCGCCCGCTGCAGCCGGTCGCTGAAGTCCACATACACGCTCTTCCATGTGGTGTAGAAATCCAGCGCACCGAGGCCCTCGCGGTGCCCGTTGCCCGTCTTCTTCACCCCGCCAAAGGGCAGGTGAACCTCCGCGCCAATGGTCGGCGCGTTGATGTACGTTATCCCCGCCTCGAGATCCCGCATCGCCGCAAACGCGCGATTCACGTCCCTCGAATACAGCGACGTGGACAGCCCGTAGTCGATCGAATTGGCAATCTCGATGGCCTCTTCGATCGTCTCGAACTCGATCAGCGCGACGACCGGGCCAAAAACCTCTTCCCGCGCAATCCGCATCGTCGGCGTCACCCCGCCAAAGATGGTCGGCGCAAAGAACGTGCCCTTGCTGAAAACGCCCTCGGTCAGCGCCTTGCCGCCGGTCAGCAGCTTCGCCCCTTCGGCCAGCGCAATCGCCACATATTCGGCTGAGGTCGCAATCTGCTGCGCATTCACCTGCGGACCTACCTCGACGCCGGCCTCCAGCCCATTGCCCACCCTGAGCGCCCTGGCGCGCTCAACCAGTTTTGCGCTGAATTCCGCCGCAATCGCCCGGTGCAGCAGGATCCGGCTGGTCGCCGTGCAGCGCTGCCCGGTCGTTCCAAACGCTCCCCACAGCGCGCCCTCGAGCGCCAGCTCCAGGTTCGCGTCGTCCATCACAATCATCGCGTTCTTCCCGCCCATCTCAAGCGATACCGGCTTGAAGGTCGCCGCCGCGCGCTGCGCCACCAGCGAACCCACCGCGCTCGATCCGGTAAAGCTGATCGCCCGCACCTCCGGGTGCTCGACCAGCGGCGCGCCAGCCTCCGGCCCGTAGCCCGAGACGATATTCACTACCCCCTCAGGCAGCCCCGCATCCATCAGCGTCTGGACCAGGTTATAGGTCGAGAGCGGCGTATCCTCGGCCGGCTTGATGATGCACGTGTTCCCCGCCACCAGCGCCGGAAACAGCTTCCACGAAGGAATCGCCATGGGAAAATTCCACGGCGCAATCATTCCGATCACCCCGACCGGCATCCGCACAGACATGGCAAACTTGTTCGCCAGCTCCGAGGGCGTGGTCTGGCCGAACAATCTCCGACCCTCCCCCGCCACGTAATAGGCCTCGTCGATGGCCTCCTGCACGTCGCCGCGCGTCTCCGCCAACACCTTGCCCATCTCGCGCGTCATCTCCCGCGCATACTGCTCCTTGCGCTCGGCCAGCAACTGGCCCGCGCGGTACAGTATCTCTGCCCGCTTGGGAGCAGGCACCAGCCGCCAGCTCGAGAAGGCTTTCTTCGCCGCAGCAACCGCCAGAGCAACATCGCTCGCATCCGAGGCCGGAAACTCCCCCACCACATCCGTGTGATCGGCAGGATTCACATTCAGCAGCGTCTTCCCGCCGAGCGCCGGCAGCCACTGGCCGCCAATCAGGTTCCCATACACCTTTGCCCCGGCCTGCTTCGCCGCTTCTTTTGTCTCTTGATTCGTTGCTTCATTCGTCACTTGCTTCGTTGCTTCCTTCGTCACTGAATTCGTCCCTCGATCCTTCCGCCGTCTCACCGTGCGCAAAAAACGCCCATCGAGGCCACCCATGCGCTCCGCAGCCAACATCTCAGGATAAACCACCCGTGCCTTCCGCTGACTTCCACCCCGACTTGCGTTCAATTCACCTGGCGTGAGTACAACTGCGAACGCCGCCACAGCTCGCTGGAGTACAGTACGCCGGAGCAGTTCCGGCGCAGCATCGGCTATGCGAATGTGGAAAGCAAAGTACGCTTCCCGCATTCGCACAGCCGCGACGACGACCGCGATGAGAATAAAATCTCAAAGCAAAACCGGGAAACTCCAGTTATGAACGGATGAGAAAAATGGGGCAGGTCAATCTCAATTTCAGTCAAATCGGGCACCTGTGCGGGACTTGTGCAGAGGCTTCTTAGGTGGATTCCATCTTCACGGATAATTCCTGGGGCTCCATCGACGACATGCCTTTGCCAAATGCCAGTTTTGGGTAGGCATTGGCGTATGGAGACACCATGACTTGCAGGAGTGCCGGTCCACTTTCGTTTGACAGCCAATCGACGGATGCATCTACCATTTCAGGGTCACTCACCGTCCTGCTCGGTATGCCGTACGCATTTGCTACTGCGGAGAAATCGGGCGCCGAGTAACCCCACATGGTCGACTGGTATCTTCCATCGAAATAACTTTGTTGGAACTGCCTCACCATTCCCAGGCATTCGTTGTTAACTACCACCAACTTGATTGGAAGCCGCAGTCGAGCTACGGTCTGCAATTCCTGGAGGTTACATTGGAAGGATCCGTCTCCGGCTATCATGACTACTTCCCGGCCCGGTTGCGCAATTGCCGCGCCGATCGCAGCGGGCAGTGCAAAACCCATCGATCCCATTCCGCCTGATGTGAGAAAACGCTGCCCCGCTTGCAACTCAAGCGATTGAGCAGCCCACATTTGGTGCTGTCCTACATCGACGACGTAGGCCGACGCTCCGCGCGTGGCGCGTGAAAGCTGATGCATGAAAAGATTTGGATTAATGCCCTCAATGCCTTGGAGTTCATCGACGTCGGGCCAAGTATTCCTGAGCTCACTGATCTGTGCGGTCCACGCTGCAAACCTCGCTGACAGATAGCCAGAATCCGGAGCGAGAACGTCCCTGAGAGTTCGGATCGCAGGTCCGAGTTCCGATAAAATTGCGTGGCAACCCTTCACCCGATTATTCATCTCCGCCACTTCGCAATCCACATGGAATATTTCGCGACCTTCCTTGAAGCCTTCCGTGTCCGAACCGGTCTGCCTGACATCCAGTCTGCTGCCCAGAACCAGCAGCATGTCCGCCTCAGAAATAGCCAGGTTCGCCCACCGATTTCCGTAGCTTCCAATCATGCCAACATTCATGGTGTGATCCGAGGGAAGCGCATCCACAGCCATCAGGGAATGTACCACCGGGATATGCGCCACGGCGACGAATTGCAGAAACTCTTCTGCGGCATTGGCAGACTGGATTCCGCCTCCGGCGAGAATCAGCGGGCGCTTGGCTTTGAGCAGAGCGCCCCGAACCGCCTGTGCGTCAGCAACGGACATTCTGGCTTCCGACAAGGTCGGGGTGCACAATTCAGAACGTTTCGGCGGCTCAATGTTCGAGCGCTGCACATCCATTGGAATGTCAATCAGTACAGGCCCGGGTCGTCCAGTTGTGGCAACTCTGAAAGCCTCTGCGAGTATGGTTGGAATCTCCTGCGGATCGTCGACAGACCAGACGCGCTTTACGATAGGCATGACCATTTGAACGATGTCGGTCTCCTGAAAGCCGAGTTGCCGCACGCCGCTCGTTCCCTTTTGCTCAGACCTGTTGACCTGTCCCGTGATGAATACCGCCGGTGTCGAATCAAAATAACAACTTGCCACGCCGGTTAAAAGATTTGTCGCTCCCGGGCCACTCGTCGCCATGGCTACACAGGGAATGCGGCTCACCCTCGATGCCCCTTCGGCAGCAAACGCAGCTCCCTGCTCGTGGTGCATGCTGACTATCCTGGTCTTGCCATGGGAGTGAATGGAATCTACAAGGAAGGTAATCATCCCGCCGACAAGTTCAAATACGGCGGGAACTTGCTTCTCTGCAAGATACTCGGCTATATAATCAGAAACTTTCATGCAGTATCTCCTTGGTGAGATATTTCAGCAGTCTTGTGGCTGTTTCGGTACCAATCAACGGTCAGTCGAATTCCTTCTTCGCTCTCGACCTTGGGCCTCCAGCCCGTGACACTGCTAAGGCGGCTGATGTCGGCTTGCAAGTGCATGACTTGATCGTGTCGGTACGGTAGCGCGCCGAAGCCCAGCGGCAATTCGGGATCAATCCTGTCCCGCAACTGGCGAATAAACTCATGCAGCACACATGGGTTCCCAGATCCCAGATTGAAGATGCCCTCAGCATCACTGTCCAGAATTGCACAGAGCGCCTCGGCTGCGTCGCTGACGTAGAGATAATCCCATATCTGTTCGCCTGCGGTCAGAGCGGGTTTTTCGCCCCGCAGAAGTGTCCGGATCAAGGTCGGAACCATGTGGTTTTCATCATCGTCCGGCCCAT
Organism: Acidobacteriota bacterium; assembly: GCA_021805265.1. Lineage (GTDB taxonomy): Bacteria > Acidobacteriota > Terriglobia > Terriglobales > Acidobacteriaceae > Acidicapsa. The sequence continues at coordinate 5,280 of JAJZFR010000033.1, forward strand.
ATGCGGAGAACAGGCGAAGCCATGCAAAGCGCATGTCGGCAGTCCTGCAAAGCTGACTGAGTAGGATGCAGAGCGCCAGTTTGGCTGCTCCATAGACGGTTTCCGGGTCTGTTGTCATCTCCTCGGTGAGGACGGTTGACTTCGGACCATATTCCGCCTGCGAGCCGACGCCGATGAAAGTAGTGCAGCCATGTTTGCGAAGTACCTCCCATACATCGAGCGACCCTGCGACATTGGCACGAACCACTTCCGTGCTGTTGCGAAACTGCCCGGCAACCCCGGACCACGCCAGGTGAAAAGCCGCATCGACTGGTTCGCGGCGCAGCCCCTCGTCCAAACCAGTCAAATCCTCCAAGGAGCCATAGAGCACGCGCACAGAGTCCAGGCAGCCCCGCAATCGTTCCGGAGCGCCGAGCGGACGAATCAGCACCGTCACTTCGTGCTTATGTTCAAGCAGGCTGCGTACGAGGTGCGATCCGAGAAATCCCGAAGCTCCGGTTACGAGACAGCGCATCAGCGGCTGGTTACCTCGCGAAGAGATTTGAGCATATGGTCTATCATGGCGCCATTCAACCCCGGATAGACACCGACCCAGAATACGTTGTTCATCACGTAATCCGCATTGGTCAGATCACCCACTACGCGATAGGTCGCACCAAGATAAGCCGGTTGGCGAGTCAAATTACCGGCAAAGAGCAGGCGCGTTCCTATCTTTTGCGATTCGAGATGATGGGTTACCTGATCTCTGGTGAGGCCAGACTCCGGCTTCACTGCAATCGGAAAACCGAACCAGCTTGGATCGCTCCCGCTGGTAGCCTCCGGGAGTAGATAAAAGTCCTGGAGGTCTGCAAGCCCAGCATGGAGCGCGGCGAAATTTTTTCTGCGCGCGGCAATGAATTCACCGACCTTGTCCAATTGCGAACAGCCAACTGCGGCCTGCATATCGCTCACCTTGAGGTTGTATCCGATATGCGAGTAGGTGTACTTATGGTCGTATCCAAAGGGCAATGTGCCAACTTGCCATTCGAAGCGCTTGCCGCAGGTGTTGTCTTTTCCCGGTGGGCACCAGCAGTCCCTTCCCCAGTCGCGGAAGGACTCGATGAGTTTTGTCAGTTGTGGCTTGTTGGTCACCACGCAACCACCCTCGCCCATGGTGATGTGGTGGGCGGGATAAAAGCTGAAGGTAGCAATGTCACCAAAGGAGCCCACCATGCGTCCGCCAAAAGTTGACCCCAGCGCGTCGCAACAGTCTTCGATCAGCCAGAGGTTGTGCTTCCTGGCAAAGGCCGAAACATCTGCTGCGTTGAAGGGATTGCCTAGCGTATGAGCGAAAATCAGGGCCTTGGTTCGAGGGCTGAGTGCAAGCTCGAGTTGCGCTACATCAACGTTGTAGGTGCCAAGTTCCACATCCACGAAGACCGGTACCAGGCCGTTCTGAAGGATGGGGTTCACGGTCGTGGGGAAGCCGGCAGCAACGGTGATGACCTCATCACCCGGCTTCAGTTGGCGAGCACCGAGCGTCGGGGAAGTAAGTGCCGAGACCGCGACCAAATTGGCCGAAGAACCCGAGTTGACTAGCCGTGCATCGCGCAGGCCGAGGAGTTTTGCAAAGCGAAACTCGAACATATCCGCAAAACGGCCTGCAGTTAACCAGAAATCCAAGCCGGAATCGACAATTGAAAATAAGTCTGTTTGATCAAACACCCGGCCCGAAACTGGAACAGGCGAAGTACCGGGCGTAAACTCCCTGGCCGGAAAGGCTTCCTGATAGTACTCAAATGTCAGCTTCTGAATCGCTGCCCGAAGCTCCTCTTTTTTGCTCATGCTTGCTGATCTCCCCCGGTAGTATTGGTCGAACTAAGGTTCGCATAGTTTCGAATCTGTTCACACGTGAAAGCCCGCATTTCTGCGCCGCGCAGCTTGGCCCTATACCAATCAACTGTCATGGAAAGCGCTTCGCGCAGGCGCAATTGCGGACGCCAGCCCAAACGGACCGCAGCCTTCGAACAGTCGAGCTTGAGATTTTGAGCCTCGTGTACTTGCGGAGAGCGGTCAATCTCCCACTTTGCGCCCTCGCCCCACAGGTCCGCCAGTTCGCGCAGCACCCACTCGACTGGTTGAGCATCCGAGGGGTCGGGACCGAAATTCCAGCCCTCCCCCTGCTTCGAGCCGTCCTCATACAGCGATTCGGCAACGGTCAGGTAGCCGCGCAGCGGTTCCAGCACATGCTGCCAGGGGCGAATAGCGCTCGGATTACGAATGACTACTGACTCTCCGGAACCAAAGGCTCGCATAATATCAGGGACCAGCCTCGCCTCGGCCCAATCACCGCCTCCTATCACGTTACCGGCGCGTACTGAAGCCAAAGCAACTCCATGGTTCTGGTAAGCATGGGGGTGAAAGAAGGAGTTCCGATAAGCCGATACAACCAGTTCCGCACAGGCCTTGCTGTTGCTGTACGGGTCGTAGCCGCCCAGTCTGTCAATCTCGCGATAGGCCCACTCCCACTCGCGATTCTCGTAACACTTGTCGGTGGTAATAATAACGACTGCGCGGACGCTGTCAGTACAGCGCACCGATTCCAGCAAGTTGACCGTCCCCATCACATTGGAAGCATAGGTACCCACCGGATCAGCGTATGAGGTTCGAACCAGGGGCTGCGCGGCAAGATGAAAAACGATCTCCGGACGAAACTCTGCAAGGGACGAACGCAGCTTCTCACCATCGCGAATGTCACCGATGACGGATCGCATTCCTTGCGCAATTTTTGCGTCTTCATACAGGTTCACGGACGTCGGTGGTTCCAGTGAAAAGCCGCAAAGCTCCGCGCCCTGCAACTGCAGCCATAGGGATAGCCAACCGCCCTTGAAACCGGTATGCCCCGTCAGCAATACCCGCTTTCCATTCCAGTTTATTCCCATACTTTCCAAGGAGCTCTGTCGGTAGCCCAGAGACTTTCAAGCGCTAGTTTATCGTGCAAAGTGTCCATCGGCTGCCAGAATCCGGAATGCTGGAAAGCGGAGAGTTCCCCGCTGCGGGCGATCTCTTCCAGAGGCTCTCGCTCCCAAACTGTGGCATCTTCCTTGAGGTAATCTCCAACCTTGGGCGACAGAACAAAAAATCCACCGTTCACCCACCGGGCGTCCCCCTTTGGCTTTTCTGCAAACGACAGAACGGAACCCGTACTGTCGATCTGCAATGCTCCAAATTTGCCTGCAGGCTGAACCGCTGTCAGCGTAGCCAGCTTCCCGCGTTCACGGTGGTACTCGATCAGCGCGCTGATGTTAACGTCAGCAACACCGTCCCCATAGGTAAAGCAGAACATCTCCTCATCCTTGACGTACGGCAACGCACGCTTCAGACGACCGCCAGTCATCGTATTCGGGCCGGTATCGATCAGCGTCACCCGCCAATCCTCGCAGTCGTTACTGTAGGTTTCAATTTTGTTCTTCCGAATGTCAATGGTGATGTCGGAGGCATGCAGGGCATAGTTGGCAAAGAATTCCTTGATCATGTAGCCCTTGTATCCCAGACAAATGATGAAGTCGTTGATGCCGTAATGCGAATAAATTTTCAGGATGTGCCACAAGATCGGACGACCGCCGATCTCGACCATGGGTTTAGGACGCATAACAGTCTCTTCGCTCAGCCGTGTTCCCAACCCACCCGCGAGGATAATCGCCTTCATCGTAAAAACGCCTCCATCGAAATTTACTCAGTGCCTGCAAGTCGCGGTGCGCTTTCATCTTGCCGGAAAGAGAAATGTTTATGACCTAAAAAACTGAGCGCTACGGTGACCACTGCCATGATCGCCGCACCGAGGTACGATGCCTG
>JAJZFR010000373.1 GCA_021805265.1 Acidobacteriota bacterium
CCTCACCATGGTCTCCTATCTCTCCTCCGTCACCACCAACATCCCCTCCGGAACCATCGACGACGTGCGCGAGATCGACCTCGCCGGCAAGACCGTCAAAGACCTCACCATGGACACCCTCAACCAGGAGCTGGCCACCTCGAACCTCCGCGACGCCAGCGGAAACCTCTACGTGATGAAGAGCTTTCATCACGACGTGCTTCCCCTGCCCAACGGCCACTGGGTGCTGCTCGCCGCGTACACCAAAACCTACAACAATCTCACCGGATACTCTGCTCCCGTCTCCGTCATCGGCGACGCAATTATTGACGTAGACCAGAACCTCAACCCCGACTGGGTCTGGAACACCTTCGACAACCTCGACATCAATCGCCGCCCCATGAACTTCCCCGACTGGACCCACTCGAACGCGCTGCTCTACTCAAGCGACGATCACAACCTCCTGCTTTCCATCCGCCACCAGAACTGGATCGTCAAGATCGAATTCCTCGACGGCACTGGCTCCGGCAAAATCCTCTGGCATCTCGGCGAAGGCGGAGACTTCAAGCTGGTCAACGGCGTCGATCCCACCGACTGGTTCTACGGCCAGCACGGCATGAATTATTTCTCCCAGAACACCACCGGCATCTTCGAGCTGGGCACCATGGACAACGGCATTGATCGCGACTTCCCCACCGGCCCCGTCTTCTGCACACCCAACAAGCCCGCCAATCCGCAGTGTTACTCCACCGTCCCCGTGCTCCAGATCAACGAGTCCAACATGACCGCAACTCTGGTCACCCACTACGAACCTGGCCCAACCTTCTACAGCTACTTCGGCGGCGACGCGCAACTGCTCGAAAACAACGACATCCAGGCCGACTTCTGCTCCAAGCCAGGCGGCTCCGAAATTCAGGAACTCAACCCCACAGCAACTCAGGTCATCTGGGACGCAACCACCCCCAACGCAAACCAGTACCGCGTCCTCCGCGAGCCAAGCCTCTACCCCGGCGTCCAGTGGTAGCCTGAGCATGAGCCGACCGCAGCGGTCAGCGTTGGATCGGGTGGTCTTCACCTGGCGGAACGAAAACCTGATCCGCATCCTCAGCAACGGGTGGCCAAGGGTACAATTGCGACCATGAGTTGCGACTCGGCGACGAACGGTTTCCAGTTCACAAAGAACTACGTGCTGGGGCCGGGCGGCGAGGAGTTGACGACGCTGGATGGCAGCAATACGTGGCTGCGGACCAACGTCTACGTAGGCGGCAGGCTGATGGCGACTTACGATCAGGCGGGGCTGCACTTTCATCTGAGCGACCCGCTGGGCACACGGCGTGTGCAGTTGAGCGGCAACCTGACCAGCAGCAACCTGACCAGTTCGGGCCAGCCGCTGCCGCTCGGCCAGGCCGAACTCGATTGCCTCCCAAGCCAGCCTCCGGATTGCAGCGGACTCCCATCCACACGCTCCCTTGGCTCAACCCTTGTTTTCCGGTGCCACTTTGCGCAGAATTATCCCCTGTTGGCGCAAGATGGTTCCATGCGGATTTTCTCGTCAAACTCGTCGCCGGAGTGAGCCTCGAATTTGCCTCGTTCGCTTCCCCGCAAAAACGACCCCCCTTTTTGCGTACCTTTTGTTCGCCTTTTCCCAATAACAACATTATTATCAATCACTTATAAATCAAATTGTGCACTATAAAGTGTGCAAATAACCAGAAATGCTCACTTTCGCGTATTGGCGGGTGGCCACGATCCTGGGAAGTTATCACTCACTGAGGGTGCCCCCGGTCCCTGCACTTGACACCCTTGCATTTGGGGACCGGGGAGGGTGGCTACCGTCACGCACAGCCCGCAGCGGCGCGCAAGAGCCGACCGCTCACACCAGCGTCGGCAGGTTGCTCATCCCCTCGGCGCCAAAGACGCGCCGACAGCATTCCAATGTTCAACTCAGGTTCGATAAGCGACTTGGCACCAACTCAATAGCGTCTCGGATGGGAAGCGCGTTTCCGAGGACCGATCAGAGGTGCAGACGCATAATGTGACGGCGTTCCCCCGCGGTTCCTACCTCGCAAAAGCCAAGAGATACAAATGTCTCGACAAATCCCATAAAGCGATAACTCGGTGACTCGCGATCAACCGGATATGCTTCAAGGATAGTCGCATTGCTCGCCCTTGCATGTGCAGCAGCTGCCTGAATGATCTGTGAAGTCAAACCCTTACTCCGGTGTGTGCGTTTGATAAACATGCATGCCAGAGACCAGACACGCTCCGTGTCGTTTAGATGCACTCCTCCAAGACTTCGGTATGTCTCCCGTGGCGCGATTGAACACCACGCGACAGGCTCGCCCTCGAAATAGCCGACCAGCCCGATGGGCGTTCCGCAATCTACTCTGGCTTTGATCTGAGCCCGACGGCTGTTGCCGTCGCGTTGTTTCGCTTCTACCGTGGAGGCGCGCCATACCATGCACCAACAGGTCTTGGGACCGCCTCGCTCTTCAAACAGCGTCGCGAAATCATCCCAAGACTCCTTTGTGACTTCTCGAAACTCCAGGCGCATGCTCATCCTCTCCGCTACAACTTTACCCCCAGCTTTCGGCTTTGGTGGATCGTCCGAGAAAGACAGTAAGCGAAGCGCTGGGAGTCGATATCCTGTGTGCCGTTTGGTCATGAAAAATCGGCTTTACGGAAGTCAGCTCGATATGGCTGGCTCGCCCGATTTGGAGGCGCGTTGGTGACGGGCAGCAAATGATCGGCTATGCTGCTGGTATGATCTTTTCCTACTGGAGAGGAACAGCCCGTGGCAAATATCGAGAATATCAGCATCGCGCTGCCGCTTGAGATGGTGACGGCAGTCCGTCAGGCGGTGAACAACGGCGAGTATGCGTCCAGCAGCGAAGTGATTCGGGATGCCCTGCGCGACTGGACGTTGAAGCGGAGCCTACGACGGCAGGGTATCGAGGAGCTACGCGAGGTGTGGCAGGAAGCGCTTCAGGACAAGTCACCGGGGATTCCGATGGACGACGTACTTGACCGGTTGGAGCGAAAGTACCAACTGATCGCCGATCAGACAGGACGCTGAGGTTGCGCGTCGAACTTTCACGGTTCATCGAAGGCGACCTGGATGCCATTGCGGAGTACATTGCGCAGGATAGTCCCATCCGGGCAGTGTCCTTCATTCGGGAGATACGGGAACGGTTCCGCGAGGTGGGAAAGGGGCAGTTGCTGTTCCAACTCAGGCCCGAGATCGGCAAAGACGCGCGGATGGCCCTGGTGGGACGCTACGCAATCCTGTTCCGGGTGGTGAGCGATGCGGTCAGGATCGAGCGTGTGCTCTATGGCGGCCGCGATCTTGTGGGCCTGCTGGACAAAGAGCAATAGTGGTCTGTAAACGTAACCGTTGCAGCTCCACTCACCTCGGTTGCGGCATGTTTGTACCGCGAAGTCGGCTTTTGGGAAGTAATCCGCCTTTCTGCTCACATCGGACGCATTCAGTCCAACGCACTCATCCTGCGAACGGTCGAATCCGTTTCGGGATCGGTTGTTATTCGGCGAAACACGCACAGCCCGCAGCGGCGCGCAAGAGCCGACCGCTCACACCAGCGTCGGCTGGTTGCTCATCCCTTCCGCGCCAAAGACGCGCCGATAGCGCGCAATATCCTCCGGCGTTCCGTTCGCCTTGGCAAAGTTGTCCGACAGCTTGACCGTCGCGCGGCCATTGGCCTCGGACAGCTTGCACACCAGGCTGATCGGATCGAAGGCCGACTCAGCCCCCGCGTCGCCCCGCGGATCGCAATCGCGAAAGTCGTTCGTCAGCAGCGTTCCCCAGCCCGCGCTGAAGCGTATCCGTCGTCCGGGCAGCCATTTCGTCCCGTCCACAAAATCCTCCGCGCGGTGGAAATCCCTCGCCGTGAACGGCGGCTGAATCGCCCCGGAAAATTGCGCGTGCAGCCCCAGAATCTGCTCCACATCCAGCCCGTCGGAGGCCACCAGCAGCTTGCTGCGCGGGTCGCGTCCGCGCTGCCCAAGCCAGGCGATATACTCCTCACCAGCCACAAACGGGTCCTTGCTGTCGATGCGCTGCCCGGTCCAGTCCGCAACCCAGTCTGGCGCGTCGCGCAGAAACTGCGTCGTCCCAAACGTATCCGGCAGCATCACCAGCAACTCGCGCTTGTAGGTGTTCTGCCACAGATCGAGCAGGTGATACTGCGCGGCCTTCAGTTGCGCGTCATCGTCGGCCAGCGCGGCCAGCGCCATCGGCAGCTCGTGGGCATTGGTGCCAATCGCCTCCAGATCGTGCTTGTAGGCCAGATAGGTATTCGACGTGCCGGTGAACGACTCGCCCAGCGAATCCCGCATCGCGTTGACCACGTACTCCTGCCACAGGAAACTGTGCCTGCGCCGCGTGCCAAAGTCCGCCACGCGCAACCCCGGCACTCCGCGCAGCCGCTCAATCTTGCCCCACAGCCGAGCCTTCGCCCGAGCATACAAAATATCCAGCGCAAACTCGCTCAGCGCGCGCATCGCGAAGCGCGATTTCAGCTCGCTCAGAATCGAAAGCGCATACACCTCCCACAGCGTCACCAGCGGCCACGCGCCCGCAAATCTCAGATGGAGCTGCCCATCCACCGAGGCAATGCTGTACTCCGGCAGGCGCAGATCGCGATCCAGCCACTCCAGAAACGCCGGCTCGAAGATCCCCCGCGTACCGTAGAAAGTATTGCCCGCCAGCCAGATCAACTCCGACTTCCGAAAGCGCAGATTCCTCACATAATCCAACTGCATCCGCAGGTCGTCTTCCGAGATAATCTCCGCCAGCCGCACACTCGACGAGCGATTCACGATGGTGAACGCCACCTCGACCTTGGGGAAATGCTTCCAGATAAACTGCAACATCAGCAGCTTGTAAAAATCCGTGTCCAGCAGCGAACGCACAATCGGGTCCACGCGCCAGTTGTGGTTGTGCGCGCGCTCGGCAAGATTCACAATCATCGCTTGCGCCTCATGGCTTCAGTGTAGACGGCGCGGCAGAGGATACGATTCCCGCCGTCACGGCGCGGGATCGGCGGCCGCGCCCAGCGCCTTCAGGTAGCCGGGATTCGGATGCGCATTCTCGAACCGAATCTTCACCAGCAGGTCCTGGAACGCCGCATCGATCTCCTCCTGGGACGGACGCGCGGCATCCGCTTTCTCGGTATCGCCCATGGTGTACTTGTGGGCCGCAAAGGCCACAATCTCGTCCCAGTGGGCAGGCCTGTCAAAACTCACCAGCGCAGAGGTCGAGTCCATCTTCTTGTACGGCCAGAAGGTCCAGCTCACCTCGTTCCTGTCCAGCAGGGTGCGAAATTCGGTGATCCACTCGTCCTTGTTTTCTCCCGATTCGCCCATCCAGATGGGCACGTTGTACTTGTCGCGAAAATCCAGATACGCCTGTATCTGCGCCTGGACGGGCGGCATCCAGTACTTGTGGAACGTGTACATCGCGTTCGCGTCAAACGGCTTGCTGAAAACCGTGAAATTTGTATCCCACTGCGCCCCGCCCAGGATCACCACATGATGCGTATCCACCGTGCGAATCGCGGCCACAATCCCGCGATACACCGGCTCCAGCTTGCTGTTATATTGCGCCAGGCGTGGATAGTGCGGAATCGGCTCGTTCAACATATCGTAGCCCAGCACAGTCGAGTTATCCCGGTAGTGCGCAGCGATACGTTTCCAGATGTCGAAGGTCTGCTGCTGACACTCCTTGCTGTCATACAGCCAGGGATAGCCCCAGCTATCGTCGATATTCGCGCCCGTCTGCCCGCATGGCGCGGCATGCATGTCCAGCACAACGTAAAGCCCATCCGCCTTGGCCCACGCAACCACCTGGTCCACCAGCGCGAAGCCTTCCTCGTTGCCCGGCGTGAAAAACCGGTAGTGGAACGGGATGCGAATCGCGTTGAAGCCTTCATGCGCCAGAAAATCAATATCCTTGCGCGTGACGTACCCTGCGCGATACGACTTCCAGAACGACTCCGCCGCCACCGGCCCGATCATCTGATCGGTCAGCGCTTCAATCTCGCGCACCGACTGGGGCCCGCCGTCGAAGTGAAACATGTACCCTTCCTGGACCAGCCAGTTGCCCAGATTGGTCCCGCGCAACAACAGTTTGTGCCCGCCCGCATCGACCAGAAATTTGCCCTCCGCATGGACAAAGCGCGAGCGCGCCCCATGCGTTTCGGTGTGTCCCGACAAAGCAAACAGAAGCAGTACAAGCAGAGCTGCGAGATTTCCTATTTTGCGCACAGTGAACTCCAATCGGAATTTGCTCCCACACTCTACACCAGCGACAGCATTGCTGGCGACCTCAACCCTCGGAAGACAATCGATTGCAATCGCGCGCCCTCTTCATCCCGATCGAGTCTTGCGGTATGCTCGATGCAACCATGTCACCCGCTATGCCCAACGCAACCATGACGAAAACCGCAGAAACTCCGGCCATTGAAACCCGCGACCTCTCCCGCAGCTTCGGCCAGTTCACCGCCGTCGAGCGCGTCCATCTGCGCGTCAACCAGGGCGAGTTCTTCGGCTTTCTCGGCCCCAACGGCGCGGGCAAGTCCACGACCATCCGCATGCTGACCGGACTGCTCCAGCCCAGTTCCGGATCCATCTGTATTCTCGGCATCGACTTCGCCCGACACCCGCTCGAAGTCAAGCGTCAGATCGGCGTCGTCCCCGAGGGCCTCGCGCTCTTCATGCGCCTCACGGCAACCGAAATGCTTCACTTCGCGGGCCAGATGTACGGCCTTGACAAGCCCACCACCCGCGCCCGCACGGAAGAGTTGCTCGAGTTCATGAACCTCGCCAACGAGGGGCGAAAACTGGTGGCCGATTTCTCCCACGGCATGCAGAAAAAGCTCGCTCTCGCCGCCGCCGTCATTCACGGCCCCAGAATCCTCTTCCTGGACGAACCCTTTGAAGGCGTCGATGCCGTGGCCGCCGTCACCCTCAAACAAATGCTCCAGGGAATGATCGCGCGTGGCGCCACCATCTTCCTCACCTCCCACGTGCTCGAAATCGTCGAGCGGCTCTGCTCCCACGTGGCCATCATTGATCGCGGCAAGCTCATCGCCAACGGCTCGCTCGATGAGCTCCGCGCCGGCGTCCACGCGGAAAGCCACAACGCCGAGGAATCAACGGCGCGGCTCACCCTCGAGGAAATCTTCCTCCGCGTCGTCGGGCAGGAAGCTGCTCACGACGACCCTGCCCGTCCCGCTCAGGAGCTGTCATGGCTCAGTTGAACCCAACGCCGGATTCAGCGCCAGCCTCCAGGGTCAAGCCTGCGCGATCCGGCAACCCGCTCGCCCGCCAGCAGTACGCAGCCATCGCTCGCCTGCGCTGGCGCGGCTTCGTCAACTCCCTGCGCGCGCGCAACGCGGCGGGCGAACTCACCGCCCGCATCCTCGGCTATCCTCTGCTCGCGCTCTTCATCCTCGGCCCCGCTGTCGGCTCTGGCTTCTTCGCCTGGACGATCGTCAACAGTAGCAATCTCCCCTATCTCTCCATCCTTCTCTGGGTCATCTTTCTCTTCTGGCAGTTCTTCGGCCTCAATACCACTGCCAGCGGGCCGGGGTTCGCTATCGAGTCGCTCGCCCGCTTTCCCATCCGTTACCGTGACTACCTCCTGATTCGCCTCTCGCTCGGGCTGCTCGATCCAGCCACGCTGGCCGGATTCAGTTGCCTCGCCGCCATGACGCTCGGCATCGGCCTTGCCCAGCCAGCGCTCGCGCCCTGGGCCGCTGCCGCGCTCTTCACCTACGCGCTCGCCAATCTGCTCTTCGCCCGCATGAGCTTCATCTGGCTCGAAAAGTGGCTCACCCAGCGCCGCACACGCGAGCTGGTCACTGGCCTCATACTCGCCTTCTCGCTCGCCGGTCAGATCGGCGTCCAGGCCGCTCAACGCCCCAACGGGTCAATGTCCATGCACCACCGCAGCCCGTTCTTCGCCGCGCTCGCGAGTCTCGCCATAGGCGCCAATCGCTGGCTTCCGCCCGGCCTCGTCGTTCGCGCTCTCGACCACGCGCTCCAGCCCTCACCATCGGCCTCATTCGTCAGCCTTGCCGCCATCCTTGGCGTTGCTCTCTACGCCGCTGTCTGTCTCTTCGCGCTCCACCGCCGACTGCGCGCAGAATACTCCGGCGAAAGCCTCAGCGAAGCTCCCGCGCGAGCCATCCGTAAGCGCACAATCGCTGCCGCCTCGACTCGCTCGCCATCCTCTGGCGAGTTGTCCATCCTCACCCCGCAGCTCAGCGCGCAGTTGGCCAAAGAGGGTCGCTATCTCGCCCGCAGCGGCCCGCGGCTTTACGTCCTCGCCATGCCCGTCTTCATGGTCTTCGTGTTTTCCGCGCGCTCCATGGCCATCTCTACGCTCCACCTCAACACCGGCCCCGGCGTCGCACTGCTCTTCAGCTATGGCTGTGTGTATCAGCTACTCATCTTCGCCTCTCTGCTCTACAACGCCTTCGGCAGCGACGGCGCGGGCATCCAGTTCTATCAGCTTGCCCCGCTCCCCATCCGCGATGTTCTCCTTGCCAAGAACATCTTCACCGCCGCCATCCTGGCCGCCGAAACCATCCTCGTCTACATCGCAGCATCCCTGCTCTCGAAGCCGCCAGCTCCCGACCTCGCCGCCGCCACGCTGGCCTGGCTCGCGGGCGGCTTCTTCTGGAACTCCGCCGCAGGAAACCGTCGCTCGATCACCGCGCCAAAGGCCATCGACCTCACCAAAATGCGCGGCCAGAACACCTCGCCGCTCAGCGGCCTGGTCAGCGCGGGCATCACGCTTCTTTGGGCTGCGCTGGGGGCCGGGCTGTTGATACTTTCCCATCTGCTCTTTCACAGCTTCTGGCCTACCGCCGCAGCGCTGCTCCTCGGCTCCGCCGGCGCTTTTGCCGTGTATTGGACGGCGCTCGGCCAGCTCGATCCGCTCGCCGCCAGCCACGGCGAAGAACTGCTCGCCGAGCTTTGCAAAACGTAGCCCTCCACAAAACCGTGTGGATGCCAACTCTGCCCCCGATACGATAGAACGATAAGCGAACCGTTCTAGGAATTCGATGAATTCGAGAAATTC
>JAJZFR010000398.1 GCA_021805265.1 Acidobacteriota bacterium
ATGACCAGGAGAGCGGACGCAACGAGGTGAACGCGATCATCTCGAAGCGGGCGATGCAGGAGACCGACCTGCTGGCGTTTCACATCGGGATCGAGATCGGCAATCCGCAGGCGGTGATGTGCAGCTATAACGCCATCAACGGGGACTTTGCCTGCGAGAACAAGTACACGCTGACCGAGGTGCTCAAGAAGGACTGGGGCTTCCAGGGTTTTGTAGTGTCGGACTGGGGCGGTACCCACTCGACGGCGAAAGCGTCGGCTGCGGGGCTGGACAACGAGGAGCCAGGCGAGGTTTTCTACGGAGACGCCTACAAACAGGCGGTTCAGTCAGGGGCCATTTCACAGGCGGAACTCGATGAGCATGTGCACCGCATTCTGCGGGCCGAGTTTGCTGCGGGTCTGGTGGATAATCCGGTGAAAAAGAGCGTTGTCGATGTGGCTGGCGACCTGGCCATTGCGCAACACGTCGAGGAGCAGAGCATTGTGCTGCTGCGCAACGAACATAACCAGTTGCCGCTCAGCGCGGCGAAAGTTCATTCGATTGCAGTGATCGGCGACCACGCCGATATGGGGATGATCTCGGGCGGCGGGTCGGCGCAGGTGGACCCGCCCGGCGCAACACAAGCGCAGTGGCTGGAGCATGTCTGGTTTCCGACCTCGCCGCTCAAGGCGATACAGGGGAAGGCACCGGAGGCCAAGGTCGCTTTCGCCTCCGGGTCTGACGTTGCGGCTGCCGCAGCGCTCGCGGCAAAATCGGACGTTGCGCTGGTCTTTGTGAACCAGTGGACGAGCGAAGGCATGGACCTGGCCAACTTGTCGCTGCCGAACAACCAGGACGCGCTGGTTGAGGCGGTGGCCAAGGCGAATCCGCATACAGTCGTCGTGCTCGAAACCGGCACGGTCGTCACCATGCCGTGGGTGGATCATGTTTCCGGCATCGTGGAAGCGTGGTATCCGGGTTCGAAGGGCGCGGACGCGGTGGCGAACGTGCTGTTTGGCGCGGTGAACCCGACGGCCAAGCTGCCGGTTACCTTCCCACTGTCGGAGGCCGACCTGCCGCATCTGACGGTGGTGAAGCCGCCCGCGCGCTCGGAGGGCGCAGCACCGGTGCAGCGGCACGTGCTGACCGAGCCGACCTTCAGCGTGACCTATGACGAAGGGGTCAAGATCGGCTACAAGTGGTACGACGCGGAGAAGAAGCCGGTTCTGTTTCCCTTTGGCTTTGGCCTGTCTTACACCACTTACAGCTACTCCGGCCTGAAGGTGACTGCGGGGGCGAAACCTGCCGTCAGCTTCATGGTCAAAAACACGGGGAGCCGGGCAGGCGTCGAAATTGCGGAGGTCTATGCTGCACTGCCCGCCAGCGCCGAAGAGCCACCGAAACGGCTGGTCGGCTGGAGCCGCGTGTCCCTCAACCCTGGGGAAAGCAAAGAGGTTACACTTGCGATCGACCCCATGTACCTGTCGATCTTTGACGAAGCGGCGAATGGGTTCCAGCTCGTGCCCGGCAGCTATACGTTCATGGCTGGCGGCTCGTCGCAGTCGCTACCGCTGAAGCAGGCGGTTACGCTGAAGTAGAACGACATCTTCAGCCAACCTCACCGAAGGCGCGGCCGCGCAGCAGTCCTCTGACGGCCGCGCCTTTTCTGTTCCCCGCGCGCCGATGCGCCGCCCGGAACAGCCAGCGCCCATGGCGCAACCATCTCTCGGTTACAATCAGCATTGGGCAAGGCCCGCTGATTCGCCGCTTTTCGGCGCTCCGGTTCGATCCTTCCAGATACCGGCCCGTTCGCGGGTCCACAAGCAAGGAGTTTTCTCTTATGGCGATTTCCGCCACGCAAATGCGCCCCGGCATGATTATCAAACACAACGATCAGCTCCACCTGGTATTCACTGTCGAGCACCGCACGCCGGGCAACCTGCGCGCCTTTATCCAGGCCAAGCTGCGCAACATCAAGACCAATGCGATGTTCGAGCACCGCTTCCGCTCGGGCGACGCGATCGAGCGGGTGATCGTGGACGAGATCGCGATGGAGTTCCTCTACAACGACGGCGACGACTACTACTTCATGAATCCGGAAGACTACGAGCAGATGGTGCTGAAGCAGTCCACGCTGGGCGACGCGGTCGAGTACCTGACGCCGAACCTGCAGATCAAGGTGAGCTACTTTGACGGGGTAGCAGTGGGCATCGACCTGCCCGGGACGGTCGAGTTGACTGTGGTCGAGACCGAGCCGGGCATCAAGTCAGCGACGGCGTCGAGCGTGACCAAACCGGCGAAGACGGAGACGGGCCTGGTCGTTCAGGTGCCGCCATTCATCAACGAAGGGGAAAAAATCCGCGTGGATACCAGCGAAGGGACGTACCTGAGCCGGGCGTAAGGGGCCGGGCCGCGAAACATGAATCGGGTTGAGTTACAAGCTCTTTCGGAAATTCGACTCAAGGAGGCCCGGTCGTTATTGGCGAATGGCCTTCCAGATGGCGCGTATTATCTGGCGGGATATTCCGCAGAGTGTGCGCTGAAAGCCTGTGTCGCGAAGGGAACCATGCAGCACGATTTCCCTGACAGAAAACTGGTCAACGAGAGTCACACGCACAACTTGATCGAGTTGATGCGGATTTCACAATTGACACCTGTTCTTAAAACTGCGATGCAGACTGATTCCGGACTGGCGGACGACTGGACCGTCGTGCAAAACTGGTCAGAGGCCAGTCGTTATCAACGCTGGGAAGTCTGGCAGGCTCAGCGAATGGTGGCAGCCGTCGAAAACGGCTCAGGAGGATTACTCCCGTGGATAAGACTGCACTGGTAAGTTTCGACATCGAAAACGGCCAGCATATTCTCAATGCGCTGGAGCAAGAGGGTAAGTATCCGGAAGTTGCTTTATGGGCGGTTTTACCGGAATACGAGGACTGGCGACTGGTTATCGCGTCCAAAATGCTTGACCCACGGTCGTCCGGGAACAGCGAAATCAATTCGGCGCTGCAAAAAGCCAAGGTGAGTTGGAACAGTCGTCCCACAATTTTTTTGCGGCGCATGGACGAGCCGTTCATCGCGGAGTTGCGCAAAATATTCGCGTCAAGCGGCGATACCTATGGCATGCGGCTGGGTGGCCAGAAATTCGGCGATCAATACATAGAAGACGCTTTTGTCTACCGCATCCGATAAGACACACCACCCCTGAATGATGACCGGCAAGGGTGAGCCGACAGCCGCTTTATGCCAACAATCACCGGAACCATTCGCAAGCTCATGCTTGGCCTGCGGCCTGGCAGCGCAGGTAGCCGAGCGCGCCATAACCCAGCAACTGCTCGTCGGCGGTCACCAGCGTTGCGCCGAGATGACGCGCGGTCGCGACCAGGATACGATCCGCCGGGTCGGGGTGCATCTCCCAGGGCAGATGAGAGCTGTTGACGGCAATCTCCGGAAGGAGTGGCACCACGCGCACCCCAGGCTGGCCGAGGGCCGACTCCATCCACGCGCGAACCTCCTGGCTCAGCTTCAGCCTGCCCTTCGCGGTCAGCATGCCGATCTCCCACGGAGTGATCGCAGAGACCAGCAGGGCATCTTGCTGAACGGCATGGCGAATCGTCTCCGCAGCCCGCAAGCTCAAGCGTGAACTGCCCTCCATCATCCAGACGAGTACGTGGGTATCCACCAGATACTCGGTCATTTCATCGCATCCCATTCCACGTCGAGGGGAGAGATGATGTCCCCCTCCCACAGTACGGAGCCGCGCATGGCCCCGATGATGTCCGATCCCTCTCTGCGGATGGGTACCAGCCGCGCCACAGGCTTGCCAAACTTGGTCACGATCACCGGCTCACGCGTCTGGGCAACTTCATCGAGCACCTTGAGGCACTTCGCCTTGAACTGCCCGGCGGGCATGGTGCGCTCGGTGGTGCCGTTGGTGGCGGATATTGTCCGGGCTTTGACGGGCATCGCGATTCTCCCATGGTCACTAACCATGGTCATATTGTATCACGCATACCTGCGCAGCCTTGCGGCTTCCGCGCATGTCTGCCAGACTGAGAGTGACTTTTTCAGGAACGGAGCCTCCCCCGATGGTTCGACATTACCTGGTAGTGGGACGTGTGCAGGGCGTTGGTTTTCGCTGGTTTGTGCATCGCGAGGCGAGCGAGATGGGCCTGCGCGGCTGGGTGCGCAACACGGACGACGGCGGGGTTGAAGTGGTGGCGGCAGGGGAAGAGTCGGACCTGGACGAGTTGCGCGCCTCCCTGAAGCGCGGCCCTCGCGGGAGCCGCGTGGATGGGGTGATCGAGCACCTGCTGGACGATCGCGAAGGGGAAGGACTGACCGCGTTTGTGATCGACGGTGCCTGGTAGGTGAGTGGTAGGCGCAGGGCGCGCTCCTATAATGAACTGGGGCCTATCCCACTGGAGAAATCTCACCGATGACCGAGCAAGCAGGCAACCTGGAAGCGGTGAACGTGGCCGCTCTGAAGGCGCTGGTACGCACCGTGCCGGATTTTCCCAAGCCGGGCATTCTTTTCTACGACATCACCACGCTGCTCAAGGATCGGACGGGGTTTGCCAAGCTGATCGATGCGATGGCGGCGCATTACCTGGAGCGGAAGATCGACCTGGTGCTGGGCATCGAGGCGCGCGGGTTCATCTTCGGGCCGGCGCTGGCCTACCGCCTGACTGCGGGGTTTGTGCCGGTGCGCAAGCCGCGCAAGCTGCCCGGTCCGGTGGCGCGTGTGACCTATGACCTGGAATACGGGTCGGACACGCTGGAGATGCACCTGGACGCGATCCAGCCGGGCCAGCGCGTGCTGCTGGTCGATGACCTGCTGGCCACAGGCGGCACCATGGAGGCTACGCTCAAGCTGGTCCATCAGCTTGGGGGTGAGGTGATCGGCCTGTCGTTTGCCGTGGAGCTGGATTTTCTGAAGGGCCGCGAACGATTTCCCGGCCTGGATGTTTACAGCCTGCTGCACTACGACGAGTAAGACAAACGCCCTATGGTTAAAACACTTCGCTCACCGCGAGTCGCTCGTCCTGCTGGAGGTAGCCTTTGCGGCGAAACCAGTCTTCCATGGCGGGCCGAAGGCGGTCGAGGGGGACGAGGTGGCCAGCCTCGAGCAGGCCGTCAGCCAGCGGCAGTGTGTCGTCAAAGATCGCGTCGTTGGTGAAGTTGCGCATGGCGAAGTTGTCGATCCAGTGAATCGGGCAGGGTGACTCTGCGCCGTTCGCCTCGACCCGAACGATGGCCAGTTTACGGGCAAACATGTTTTTACTGTAAGCCACCCGCCGCTCGGGAGAATCCTCGGGCGATCACGATTTTCCATCCGGCTTCACGGCAACGGACTTTTCCTGCTCCGCATCGACATGAAATCGCTTGTAATCCCAGTCGCGCTCGGTAAAGTGCTGGTGGAAGCCTTTGACCAGCAGGACGCGGGCATCGATGGTTCCCTCGGCACCGGTGGGCAGCCAGATTTCTCCGTTCACCAGCGCCTGGTCGAAGTTGAAGGCCGAGCCTTTGGCGATGTTGGCCAGCAGTCCTCCGGCAACGTGGAAATTGTCAGTAAAATGCATCTCCATGCGCACCACTTCGCGATCCTTCTCGTCGATCCAGATGGCCCCGGCGATCTTTTTCGCGGCTCCCTCGGCCATGCCGTGAGTTTTGGCGTCGCGCCGCCCGGCAAAGTCGAAGAGGATCGTGCTGCGCCCGCGAAACATCTCGCGGCGCGGGTTCGAGACCTGGAGAATATCCAGAATCTGATGGATGCTGATGGACTCATTTGGCCCCTGCAGGGGCTGATCGGGAGGGGTCTTGCCGGCCTTCTCGACCAGCTTCGCAATCCGCTCCTGCTCCTTCTGCTGATCGTGATCGTTGAGCGGCTGGCCGTTCTTCTTCACGGTGCGCTCGATCGAGTGACCGTTTACATAGAAGACCTCGTCCTCCTCGGTCTCGGTCTTGGTTACCTTGCCGTGCCCATCGACATCGTCGGTGGTGGTGAGCGAGCGATAGGTATAGTTTTCGCGGATTTTTTCGAGCGCATGCTGATGATCGAGGACCTGTTTCATCAGGGTGGGAACATCGGGGATGGGCGCGGACTGGGCTGAAGGTGCCGGGGCGGGCGGAGCCGACTGGCTGCGCACGGGCAGGGCCGGCATCAGGAGTGCGCCGATGCCGGCAACGAAGAGAAGCGACGGGGGTATCTTCAGCGTTCTCAATGATGGGGTTTCCGTTTCTGTGAAAAGCAGGTATCCGGCGGAGAATGGACCCGCCTTAGCGCCAGCCTAACACGGCGTTCCCGCCGCTCCGAGGGCACTGAATAGAGTACATTGGAGGAACGAGAGTCCATCTATGCTTCGATTGCTTGGCAACTGGTGTTTGAGCGGGATCGCGCTGCTGGTGGTTTCGCGCGTGGTGCGCGGCTTTGAGATTGACTCACTGGGGACGGCGCTGGTGGCAGCGCTGGCCTTTGGGCTGCTGAACGCGACGGTCGGTCTGGTGCTCAAGCTGGTCACCTTCCCGCTGACGCTGGTGACGCTTGGCGTCTTCCTGCTGGTGGTGAACGCGCTGATGCTGGAGCTGGCTTCGGGCTTTGTGAGCGGCTTCCATATTCGCAGCTTCGGGGCGGCGTTCTGGGGTGCGGCGGTGCTGGCCCTGCTGCAGATGATGATCCGACTGCTGTTGCCGAGCGGGAAATAACCGGCTGGCGAGGGAGTCCGGTCCGCGCCTGGGGCAATTGTGCCGTCTGGGCGGAGGCTGGGACGGTGGGCGTTGACTGCGTCTCCGGAAGCAGGCTCGCGTCGGATAATGTTCCGCCTGATAGCATGGCCTTGGCTTGCTAGGAGGTTGTTGGATGGAGCGGTCTGAAAGCCAGCCTGAAACCCGGATTGGAAACCGGCTCGAAACCGGTGTCTTGAGAGTGCAAACCGTCGGGGTGGTCGGCGCGGGAACCATGGGGAGCGGCATCGCGCATGTTTTTGCCCGAGCGGGATTTTCTGTCCTGCTCTCTGACGTTGACCAGAGTTTGCTCGAGCGCAGCCACACTTCGATTCGCCTGAATCTTGCCCGCGAGGTGAAGAAGGGCAAGGTTACGGCCGAGGAGGCGGATGGCGCGGCCAGCCGCATCGATCTGGTTGTCGATCTCGACCGGCTGCGCCCGGCGCAGTTGGTGGTCGAGGCGGCCAGCGAGCGCTTCGAGGTCAAGCGGCAGATTTTTCAGCGGCTGGACGCACTGCTCGCTCCCGAGGCGATCCTCGCCACCAACACCTCCTCGATCTCGATTACCCGGCTCGCCGGGCAGACCGGGCGGCCGGACCGGGTGATCGGCATGCACTTCTTCAACCCTGTTCCGGTCATGGCGCTGGTCGAGGTGATTCGCGGATTGCAAACCTCGCAGCCGACCTTCGATGCGGTCGAGGCGCTCGCCCGGCAGCTTGGCAAAACTCCGGTCGAGGTCAACGACGCGCCGGGATTTGTGTCGAACCGGGTGCTGATGCCGCTCATCAATGAAGCCGCGTACACGGTGATGGAGGGCGTGGCGAGCGCCGAGGCGGTCGATCAGGTCTTTCAGCTTGGCATGGCCCATCCCATGGGGCCGCTGGCGCTGGCCGATTTTATCGGCCTCGATGTGTGCGTGGATATTCTGCGCGTGCTTCAGGAGGGCCACGGCGACCCAAAATATCGCCCCTGTCCGCTGCTGGTGAGGATGGTGGACGCGGGCTGGCTGGGGCGGAAGTCGGGGCGCGGCTTCTATCCGTATCCGGCTTCGCAGTAACCTTTTTGGAACCTGTTTTCGACATGCCGGGTTTGGTCCCGGTCTTCCACAGCGGCGGCCAGCGCGCCCGGAGTATGCTGAAGCCATGGTGCGTTTCACGGTGCTGGCCTCCGGGTCCAAAGGGAACTGTTCGCTGCTCTCGACCGGCTCGACGCGGATTCTGGTCGATGCCGGTCTGAGCTGTCGCGAGCTGTTCCGCCGGATGCGTCAGGTGGACGAAGACCCGGCTTCGCTCGACGCCATTGTGATCACCCACGAGCACTCGGACCACATTCAGGGCATGGCGACGACGGCGCGGCGGCTGGGCATTCCCGTCTATCTCAGCGAGGGGACGCACCGCGAGTGGGTGCGCCAGATCACCCCCCGCAAGCGTATTACCTATGCCGAGTGGCTGGCCGACTACCGCGAGCGGCAAAGCCGAAAACCGGATTCCGCAGCGCCGGAAGACGCAGGACGGGAGGCGGCTGACCTGCCGATTTCGCTCGAGGCTGGCGCCGAGCCGGTGCCGCCCGATTGCGGGGAACCTGAAGCTGGCGAAGAGCCAGTCGCCACGAAGGATGCGCAGGCGGCAAAAGCGGATCCGGCAGCGCTTCCGGATGTCCGCTATTTCCGCCCCGGCGAGAGCTTCAGGATCGGCAACATCGACGTCAGTCCGTTCACCATTCCGCACGACGCCGCCGACCCGGTGGGCTTTGTCTTCGGGTCGGCGGGCGTACGCGTGGCCGTCGCCACCGATCTGGGCTACGTTCCGCCAAACGTGGCCGCCCAGTTGCAGCGCTGCGACCTGCTGATGATCGAATCGAACCATGATCTGGAGATGCTGCGCGACGGACCGTACCCGTGGTCGGTCAAGCAGCGCGTACTCTCGCGCGTCGGGCATCTGTCGAACGATGCGGCGGCTGACTTTCTCGAGCAGACCTACGACGGCTCGGCGACCTGGGTGATTCTGGCCCATCTTTCGGAGAGCAACAACCTGCCGGAGCTGGCGCGCATCTCCGCCGAACGCGCCCTTGCGGGCAAGCCCAGCCTGCTCGGCAACCGCCTCCTGCTGGCTGCGCAGGATCAGCCGCTTGACCCGATTGCGTTCTGACAGGATCGCGTTTGAATCCGGTCGCGTTGGAACCGATGGCTTCGCGGTAATCTGCACTGCGGAGAAATTGCACCGTTCCAATGAAAAAACGGTTACTATATTCAGATAGGCGTATTCCATGAGTTCCGCCTTGGGGAGTCGAAACACAGTTCTCCGCGCATAGTTTTCCGAACCCAATCCATGGCAAAGCGAGTCTAAACATCTATGGCAGGAACCCGTTGCACAGAC
>JAJZFR010000081.1 GCA_021805265.1 Acidobacteriota bacterium
TGTTTGACAATGTTCTGGCGCAGCATGGGTTCGCCGTTCTGCACACGGATGGACGCGGGTCAGGTCGGCGCGGGCGCGATTTTGCGCAGGCCGCGTATCACGATTTTGGCCCGGTGCAGTTTCAGGATCAAATTGCCATTGCCGACGCGGCGCTCAAGATGTATCCGCAACTGGACGCGAAGCGGCAGGGATGGTGGGGATGGAGCTGGGGCGGCACGTTTACGCTCTACGCGCTTACCCACTCGGATCGATTTCGCGCCGGTGTTTCCGTGGCTCCGGTGACGGACTGGCGCAACTACGACTCGATCTATACCGAGCGCTACATGAGCGAGCCAGCCGAATTCACTTCCGGCTATCATGACTTTTCCGTGGTCAATTTTGCAGGAAATCTGAAAGGACATCTGCTGCTGGTGCATGGCACGGGCGACGATAATGTGCATCTCGAAAACACGATTCAGTTTGTCCAGCAGATGACGGTGAACAACGTGCCGTACTCGCTGAATCTCTATCCACGCAAGACGCATTCGATTGCAGGAGACGAGGTCAGGCCGCACTTGTACAACAGCATCCTGTCGCACTTCGAGCAGTACCTGCTGCCGCCTGCGACTACCAGCGTTTCCGCAAGTGCTGCTGCTGGAGCTACGACGAAATGACGGATGTTCGCAGCGAGCTGGGACTGGGTGATGGGCTGGGAGGCGGGGCTGCGCGGCACCCATCGGAGCTGCATTCCGCCGAGCAAGATTCAGTCAAGCATCATCCGGCTGAGCGGGCGGATACGGACGCGTTGATTCGCGGTCGCGCCAGCGTAGGCGACTTCGAGATCACCGTGCTTACGGACGGATTTTTTTATCTCGACGGCGGCGCGATGTTTGGCGTGATTCCGAAGCCGCTGTGGCGGAAGCGCGCCCCAGCGGATGCGGAGAACCACATCCTATTGGGAACCAATACGGTGGTGATGCGCGACGGCAAACGGACCATCGTGATCGAGACTGGCATCGGCGACAAACTCAGCGAAAAACTGCGCAATATCTACGCCGCCAAAGCGCTTCTGCCCGCCGCGTTCGAGGCTGCGGGCATTGCGCCCGAGAGCGTGGATATGGTGATCAACTCTCATCTCCACTTCGATCACTCGGGTTGGAATACGCGGCGTGATGGAGCGGGGAAACTCACCGCGACATTTCCCAATGCGCGCTATTTTGCGCAGCGGGGCGAGGTCGAGGACGGCCGCAGGCAGCGCGAGCGCGACGGCGTGAGTTACATGGCCGATAACTACGAGCCGCTCGTAGCCAGCGGACAGATGACTCTGCTCGATGGCGCGGCGGAGATTGCGCCGGGAATTCGCGTCGAGCTGTTTCCCGGCCACACGCCGCAGTTGCAGGCGATTCATATCGAGTCCGGCGGCGAACATGCCTGCTACATCTCCGATCTGATTCCCACCAGCGCGCACCTCGACCTGACGTGGGGAATGGGCTACGATCTCGATCCGCTCACGGTCATCGAGCAGCGGAAGCGTTTTTATGCGCACGCCATTCCCGAGCAATGGCTGGTGCTGTTCACGCACGATCACCACACGCCGTTCGGTCATGTGGAGTGGAACGAGCGCGGGCGGCCCGTGCTGCGCGCTGCGAATGTCAAGTGAGGGATGGAGCGATGAACGACGAGGATTTGAGTGACCATCTGCGCAGGCTCGAAGGGCAATTGCTCGACCCGAATTTTCGCAGGGATTCCGGGAGGGTGGAAGCGCTGCTCGATGAGGAATTCTGCGAATTCGGAGCGTCGGGAAGAGTGTGGACGCGAGCCGAAATTCTACTGCTTCTGATGACCGAGAAAAATTACGAAACGCCCACTATCGAAGCGTTTCACGTGCGGGAAATTTCAGTCGATGCCGCACTGGTGACTTACCGCGCGGTAAGTCCATCGCGAACCAGCCTGCGTAGTTCTCTGTGGAAGCTGCAGGCTACCGGGTGGCGGATGGTCTTTCATCAGGGAACGCTGGCAGTGCCTGATCCTGGCTGAAGAATCAGCACAGGGTCAAAACTGGGTGAGCGGAATCAGCGCAGGGTCAGCGCGTAGCTGCGGATGCCGCTGGCGAGAATCTGGACGCCGATGCAGAAGAGGATGAACGAGGAAAGCCGCATGAGGACTGTCGTTCCTGACTTTCCCAGCATCTGTGCGGCGTTGCGTGCCCAGCGATAGCAGATAAAAATAATGGCGCAGAGAATGACGCTGCCGAGCAGCGACGCGGCGAGCACGAGGGGTGAAAGAAAGTTTGTCGCGTGGAGCTGGGTGGGCAGGTGAGCGCCGAGCGCAACGGCGACGGAGATCGAGCCAGGACCGACGGTAATGGGCAGCGTGTAGGGGTAGAATGCCTGAGCCAGCACCTCCTCGGGGTTGGGCGTGGCGGGCTTGTCCTTCTGCGCGTCCTTGGTCAGTAGCTGCCAGCCGTTGGCCGCAACGATCAGGCCGCCGCCGATCTGTACCGCGTAGAGCGAGATGCCGAAGAAGGAAAGGATCTTTCCCCCGATCAGCATCGAGGCGATCAACAGGAAAAAACTGTAGACGGTAATGCGCGAGGCCAGCTTGCGCTGCAGCGCAACATCGACCGACTCGACCATGGCGAGGAAGACGGCAGCGCTGCCGATGGGGTTGACGATAGGAAACAGCGTGGCGAGAACCAGGATAGAGGCTTCGAGCACACGGGAGACATCGTTGAACAAACTGGCGAGTGGCATGACTGCTCCTGATTTTAGGGCATTTTCCGAAATCCTGTGAACTGCCCGAAAGCTGTCAGGATGGATGTTTCCTGAGAAAAAATCCAGTCAGCATGGTGATTCTGGATTCCATCCTTCCGGAAAATGACATAAATGAGCGAGCGATCAGGAGGCTTGCGCCGCTGGGATGCCGGGAATGCTCATCTGCAGGGGATTGGGCACGAACTGGGGCTGAGTCGCCTTGCGCGGGCCGCGTTTGCGCGCGCTCATCACGCGGATGCGCTCGAGGATTTCGGCTGGCGAGCAGCAGCCTTTGCCGAGGAAGGCGTCAGCCTGGTGCGCTCGTTCCCCCGACCGTACCGAGTCGCTGACCAGGATCATCGGCACCTCGGCGGAGATTTCCTTCAGGTGCCCGACCAATGCGTTGCCGTCCATCTGTGGCAGCTTGAGTTCGACCAGGGCGAGGTCGATTGCCTGGCCGGTGAAGGCAGCGATGGCGTCCCGCGCTGTCGTTGCCGTGAGGACGCGGAAGCCGCGGGTTTCAAGCAGAAATTTACGGACGGAAAGAGTTCGTTCGTTGTTGTCTACGCAGAGGATGATCTTCTTGGGTCGCATGTAGTCGGGTTGCTCCTTACAGGGATAAAAATGCAGCGTGTTCCGGATGGATGACTGAGCGGACAGAGTTCTCCTGTCTGGGTCAGCGACACAGTTTGTGTTGCCATTCCCGGAACCGCAGAGGGGAAGGACAACGGGTTAAATTTTGTTTCGGATTCTTCGTCCGAGATGGTCCCGCAGCGCGAGGCTGAGGGACTCAACGAGGCGGGTAAACGAGCAGCCTGGGCGGCGGACCTGGCAGCGGATCAGGCAGCAGATCGGGCAGCGAATCAAGCAGGTGTAAACCAGCAACGTTTCCCGAGAGTACGGTGAGCCGGAGGATCGCGCAACAGGGAAAAATGAGCGAAATCCAATGCAGTCTCGCGGTGGAACTCTGCGTAACTTTTCCATGCGTCTTGTTTGCTGTGACTTGGCTTGCGTGTGCCCTGTTGAAAGCGTGTGTATTACGGCAGGAAAAGCGTGCCCTTTGCCACAAGGACGGTGCTTCCAGTGACACGAACTTCGCCGACGACGAGGCCGCCGAGTGGCTTGGGCGGGAGGAGTTTTGCGCTAAGAAAGAGATCGCTGGGGCGGCCGATTTCGATGCCCTGACGGAGATGAATTTTCTGCTCGGAGGGAACGGCACCGTGAGCGACGAGGTAGCTGATGGCGCACCCGGCCGCGGAGCCAGTGGCGGGGTCTTCGCCGCCATGGAACTGCATGCGGGCGCGCCACGGCGGCAGGGAATTGTGGAGTGGCTCCGTCTCCGGGCCGAGGACGTAGAACCAGCGCGCGCCCAGCGGGCGCAGGTAGGCGCGGGCTTCCTCCTGGCGAACACGGAGGTGACTCAACGATGAGGCCGACCACAGCGGGACAATGGCGAAGGCGGTGCCCGTCGAGACGATCTGGACGGGCCGCTCGGGGTCAAGGTCTTCCTCTTCGAGGCCGATGATGGCGGCGACGGTGGAGCGGTCGAGTTCTGCTAAGAACTCAGGGTCGCGCTGGGTCATTTCGCCGCGCGCGGGCCACGGGGATTCCGCCGTGGAACGAGGTTTGAAGCGGACGGGAATGGTTCCCACGTTGAGCGCGAGACGAACCCATTCGCCGGGCTCGAGTTCGCCTGGCTTGAGGTCGTCAGCGGAGTCGTCGCCGATCATCGAGACGCACTCGGAGAGGCACTCGGGCGCGATGGCGCGGAGCAGGCTTGCAGTGCCGAGCGTGGGATGGCCCGCGAAGGGCAATTCCTCCTCGGTGGTGAAGATGCGCGTCCGGACGCCTTCGGCGCGCTCGGTGACGGGGTCCCGACGCTCGACAAAGGTCGTCTCAGAGAGATTCATCTCGCGCGCGATGGACTGCATGGTCTCGGCAGAAACTCCGGCGGCGTTGGGAAAGACGGCCAGGGGATTGCCTGCGAGTCTGGTTTCGGTAAAGACATCCAGAACAAAGTATTCGAGGGAGTCGGACACGAGAATTTCTCCAGGCTGGTTTTGGATGCCTGGATCGAGTTTACGCGGAGAAGGCTGTAGGCCCGGTTCTTTCAAGGAAAACGCGGCAAGCGGAGGAGTTAAATTTCGATGAGCGGGCGGGTGAGTCTGGTCCTTGCCTGGTCGAGGAAGAGGCGCATGCGCAGAGCTTCGGCGCGCTGGATTGCGATCAGCTTGCGGTGCCGTCGGAGGTGGTCTTCGTTGTCGAGCGCCGGGAGCGCAAGCTCGTCGCTGGCCGCGTCGCGTTCGAGTTTCGCGATGCGTTCTTCGACGGTCTTTCGGAAGCGCGGGCTGATCTCGAATATCTCGTAGGTGTGCGGTCGGGTTTGCATCGTGCTACCTCGGAACGAAACGATTTCGCCGGAAAAATTTTCGCCTTCTGGGCTAAAGTTTCCGACTTACCTGCCGATGATAGTGTTTCGTGTGGTACTGCGCCAGAGTACATCGGTGTAGCGAAAGGTGCATGGTCGAGCCGAACGCTGTATGAAAACCGGACAGCGGTACGCGAATCCGACAGTATCCGGATTTTTGCTCCGTCTCGGTGATTGGCTGGCGGGCATAGCGAGTGCTCGGTTTGATTCTCGGTCTGGCAGTGCCAAACCGGGTTGCCGGACCAGTTGTCCACAGAGATGGTGCCGTTTGTGGGTCCACCAGGCAAAAATCAAATCAACAATCGAGCCGCTAACGGATAAGCTAAAGAGAGGACAAAGCGGCTATGCCACGCCCGATCGGAATCGACTTATTTGCAGGAGCCGGGGGCCTCAGTCTCGGCTTCGAACAGGCAGGCTTCGATGTTGTCGCTGCGGTCGAAATCGATCCCATTCATTGTGCAGTCCACAAGTTCAACTTCCCCCATTGCGCCGTCCTGCCACAATCGATTTCCGATCTTACCGGAGCTGAAATTCTGGAAAGGGCGGGTATCGGTAGTCGTCGAATCGACGTGATATTCGGTGGCCCACCCTGTCAAGGCTTTTCTATGATGGGCCAGCGGGCTTTGGAAGACCCCCGCAATCGTCTCGTAAGCGATTTCGTTCGCATCGTGGCCGAACTGAGGCCAGCGTACTTCGTCTTCGAAAACGTCAAAGGGCTGACGGTAGGCGCGCAGCGGCTCTTTCTGGAAGAGCTTATCGAAGCCTTTGTTCAGACGGGTTATCAGGTACGCCTGCCCTGGAAAGTGATCGATGTGGCTGGATTCGGGGTTCCTCAGCACCGCGAACGGTTGATTCTGATCGGTGCCAGGAACGGCCTGTCCTTGCCTGAATACCCCTCCGAGATATGCCGTCCTGCGGATGTTGGAATTGACAGCAATCTGTCCATCGGACCGACCTGCCAGGACGCTTTGGGCGACCTCCCGGACGTCGAGCAAATTGCGGCATTCCTCGAAAGCGATGCTGCCCCTGCCGGAGCTTTCGGGAATCCGAGCCACTACGCAAGAGCCATGCGTTGTCTTGGAGACAATGGTTGGTATTACGGTTATCGTCGGAAATGGAACCGTCGCATACTCACATCGAGTCTTCGGACAGTTCATTCGCCGATTTCAAAACGTCGCTTTGCTGCAACGAAAACCGGAGAAGTCGAGCCTGTCTCGCGATTCTTCAAACTCCCGCCAAACGGCCTCAGCAACACACTGCGAGCAGGAACAGATTCGGCACGCGGAGCATTTACCAGTCCGCGACCGATTCATTATGCATACCCTCGGTGCGTCACTGTCCGGGAAATGGCGCGCCTGCATGGCTTTCCCGACTGGTTCAGATTTCATGAAACAAAATGGCATGGAGCTCGACAGATTGGCAATGCAGTTCCACCGCCTTTTGCTCGGGCGATTGCTTCGAAGATTTTTCAAGAGTTAGGAGTTTCGCCGGAATTGCCAGCAGCCCCGATAGCATTGGGAGATCCGACACTCTTAAGTCTGGATATGTCCGGAGCATCCGATTACTTTGGCATTGCTGTTCCTATTGGAAAGCGTGATCGAAAAAGTGGGGCAAAGAAGCGCAAACAACTCGAAATCGAATCAGAAGTCGGAACAGCGGAGCTATGCTTTGCCTGAGCCAGAAGAGAACCGATACAAACAGATCATCGAGCGGATATTTTTCGGCGAGAGCTTCGGAGCATACGACGGCTCGCAAACGCAAATTCCCTTCGAACGTGAAAATTTGATACGCGCCGCCGCTGAGCTCGGTATCGAATTACCCCGTAATCTCGGCGATGTAGTCTATGCAATTCGGTATCGAACGCCCATGCCCAAGTCCATCCTGGCAACGCAGCCGGAGGGTATGGAATGGATTATCGAAGGCGAAGGCCGAGCCAGGTACCGATTCTGCCTTGTTCGTATCAATCGGATCGTTCCTCGGACTGACTTGATAACAATCAAAATCCCGGAAGCGACGCCGGAAATCATTGGCGCGTATGCACTGAGCGACGAACAGGCTCTGTTGGCTAAAGTCCGCTACAACCGGTTGATCGACATATTCCTGGGTGTAACAGCCTACTCGTTGCAAAATCACCTCCGAACGACAGTTCAAGGGATAGGCCAGATTGAGATCGACGAGATGTATGTCGGATTAGATCGCAACGGAGCACACTACGTGATCCCGGTTCAGGCAAAGGGCGGGAACGATCAGTTGTCGGTAGTCCAGGCAAAACAAGACATTGCTTGCTGCAGGGAGAAGTATCCTGCTTTGATCTGCCGTTCGGTTTCGGCGCAATTTATGGGCGATGCGCGAATCGCCATGTTCGAGTTGACAGTCGAGGACGATCATGTGCTCATTGTTGAGGAAAAACATTACAGGCTGGTGCCGTCCGAGAGTATTTCTGCCGAAGATATGATTAGTTATCGCCGCAGGTCATAATGTCTGTCCTGAAACGCGAGATGGAACCACAGAAGCCATCGGTATGCGGGGCATTGTTGTTAGCTCGATAGCTGGCCGTGGAACGCGCCACGCGGCCCGAGTTATCGAGTTATCCGCCGGCGATGGCGCCGACGATGAGGAGCGGCTCGCGGGCTGCTATGACGGCCTCTGGCAGGGGGTGGTCGAGCGGGGTGTGGGAGATGTCTTCGGCGCAGGCGAAGAAGCGGATGAAGGCGCGACGGGTGAGGGTGGCCGGGTCGCGGAGGGTTCCGTGTAGTGCGGGGTAGCGAAGTTCGAGCTCGTCAATGACGCTGGCTAGCGTGGCTGGCGGCGCGACGGCGAGAGGAATCTCGCGGTCGCTGGAGATGCCTGCGAGCAGGCGCAGGCTGGCGGGGATTTCGACACGGATGGCGACCGCGTTTGCAGGGGCTGCAGACGTCCCGTTCATGGCAGGGTCTGGACCTCGACGGAGAGGACTGGCGGCAGATTTTCCGCGATTGCCTGCCAGTGGTCGCCGCCGTCCGGGGAGACGTAGACCTGTCCGCCGGTGGTGCCGAAGTAGATGCCGCATTCGTCGAGGCAATCGACGGCCATGGCATCGCGGAGGACGTTGACATAGCAGTTTGCCTGGGGCAGGCCGTGGGCGAGCGGCTCCCATTCGTTGCCACCGGAGCGGCTGCGGTAGACGCGGAGCTGGCCGTCGAGGGGAAAGTGTTGCGAGTCGCTCTTGATGGGAACGACGTAGAGGGTTTC
This sequence comes from Acidobacteriota bacterium, assembly GCA_021805265.1. GTDB lineage: Bacteria > Acidobacteriota > Terriglobia > Terriglobales > Acidobacteriaceae > Acidicapsa. The sequence continues at coordinate 8,392 of JAJZFR010000081.1, forward strand.
GGGCTGGTGCGCGTGAACGTCGATGACGAAGCCGAAGTCGGTGGGAAGGTTTCCGCTGATCTCGGTCCAGTTGTCGCCCGCGTCGTCGGAGCGCATGACATCCCAGTGCTTCTGCATGAAGAGCGTGTCGGGGCGCGAGGGGTGCATGGCGATGTGGTGCACACAGTGGCCGACCTCGGCGTTGGGGTCGGGAATGTATTGCGATTGGAGGCCGCGGTTGATGGGCTTCCAGGATTCGCCGCCGTTGTCGGAGCGGAAGGCTCCGGCGGCAGAGATGGCGATGACGATGCGCTGGGGGTTCGTCGGATCGAGCAGGATGGTGTGGAGACACATTCCGCCTGCGCCGGGCTGCCAGGCGGGACCAGTGCCGTGTTTGCGCAGGCCGGAAAGCTCGTTCCAGGTTTGGCCGCCGTCGTCGGAGCGGAAGAGCGCGGCGTCCTCGGCTCCGGCGTAGACCGAGTCAGGGTCGGTGAGGGACGGCTCGAGGTGCCAGACGCGCTTGAACTCCCAGGGGTGTGCGGTGCCGTCGTACCACTGGTGGGTTCCGGCGTCGCCGTCGTAGAGGAACTTGTTGCCGATGGTGGACCAGGTGAGGCCGCCGTCGT
>JAJZFR010000211.1 GCA_021805265.1 Acidobacteriota bacterium
CTCGACCCAGCCTGGAAAGCTCTGGAACTGGACGGCAACGACGCCGAGGTCTATGCTCTGCTCGCCCGGTCTCAGATGGAGACAGGAAAGATCGACGAGGCGCTCGGCACCATTCTCCTCGCGACAAGCCACGGGCTGGACGAAGCGAATCTGCATCGCACACGCTACCAGATCGCCTTCCTGCGACAGGATGCAACGGCCATGCAGCGGGAAATCGACTGGGCGAAGGACAAACCCGCAGAAGCGGAGTTCCGAAGGATGCAGTCGGAGCGGGAGTTTGCCCAGGGCCGCGCGCGAGCCGCAGAAGCCGACGCACAGGCCGCCGCGGATTTGTGGCGCAACCAGGGACTGGCTGGCGAGGCGGATCGCCAGCTTGCGCGGGTTGCCCATATCGAGGCCAGCCTCGGCCTCGTCGCAACCGCCGCCGACACCCTCAAGCAGCTTCCGGAAATCTCCGATAACGCCGCCATGGCTCTGGCCTCGGCCGAGGTGGGCGAGCTGGGGAAAGCATCCACCATCCTGCAGCAGGGTTTAGCCGCGCATCCCATCGGAACCCTGTGGCAGCGCGTGACCGGGCCGGAGATCACCGCCGAGGTGGACCTGAGCGAGCAACGACCAGATGCAGCCATTGCGGAGCTGCGCAAGGCGGCTGGCTATGAGCTGACCAGCCTCGATGTCTCCCTGCTGCGCGGAAAGGCCTACCTCGCAGGGAAACAGGCCGAGATGGCCGAACTCGAGTTCCGCAAGATTCTTGTCCATGCGGAAGTGATGCCGCTCAGCACCGACCACGCGCTGGCGGCGCTCGGCCTCGCGCGGGCGCTCGCCGCGCAGGGGCGCGAGCCGGAGGCTGCTACGGAGTACGATGCTGTATTCCAAAGCTGGAGGGATGCCGATGCGGACCTGCCGATACTACGCGAAGCAAAACTAGAGCAGGCACGGTTAAGTCCCGAGGCGAAAGCCGCATCCACTGCCAGGGAAAAGACGGCTGCAAAGCAGACAAGCCCGCCACCAGCCCCTTTTCGGCTCCCCAAGCCACCACCCCGATAAACTGTGCACTGCGAAGTACTATTTCCCTGGCCCGGCCAGAACTCTTCCCGACATCGAGTCCCCGGTCGCTTTCCCCTCCGCCAGTTGCATCAGAAACTCCTGGCTGTTGAAGGGCGTCTGGTCGGCGGCGAGCGTCTTGCGCGTGTAGCTGCCATCGGCCTGCATCAGCCGTGCCTTGACCGTGTCGGCCAGGCACGCAGGCAGAATCTCTCCGAGAATCCGCTCCCGGACCGCCTCATCGCGAACCGGAAACACCACCTCGCAGCGCTCGAAGAGATTCCGCGGCATCCAGTCCGCGCTGCCCAGGTAGACCTCGGGATCGCCGTCGTTGGCAAAGTGGAAGATGCGGCTATGTTCGAGGAAACGTCCCACGATCGAACGGACTCGTATATTTTCGCTCAGCCCCTTGACCCCCGGACGAAGAATGCAGACGCCGCGAACGATCAGGTCAATCGCGACCCCCGCCTGAGACGCCGCGTAGAGCGCCTGGATGATCGATGGCTCGAGCAGCGCGTTCATCTTCGCCACGATCTGCCCCTTGCGACCGGCGCGGGCGTGGTCGCCCTCGCGGCGAATCAACTCGAGAAAGCGCTCGGCCATGGTCAGCGGGGCAACCAGCAGCGGCGAGTAGTCGGCAATCTCCGCATGCGCCGTCAGGTAGTTGAAAACCATGTGGACCTGATCGGTCAGGGTGGAGTCCGAAGTCAGCAGGCTCAGGTCGGTGTAGAAGCGCGCCGTAACCGGGTTGTAATTGCCCGTGCCCAGGTGGCAGTAGCGGCGCGTCACTCCATCCTCGTCATGGCGAACCAGCATGGCCAGCTTGCAGTGGGTCTTCAACCCAACCACACCGTAGAAAACCTGTACGCCGGCATCTTCCATGTTGCGCGCCCAGTGGATGTTCGAGGCCTCGTCGAAGCGCGCCATCAGCTCGACCACAACTGTGACTTCCTTTTGCGCGGCGGCCTCGGTCAGCGCCTGAAACATGGGCGAATCCGTGCTGGTGCGATATAGCGTCTGCTTGATCGCCACCACGCGCGGGTCCTGCGCGCCCTGGCGGATGAAATCCACCACCGGGTCATAGGCGTCGTAGGGGTGGTGGAGCAGAATATCGCGCTGCCGAAGCTCCGCAAAAATATCCGCCGCAGTGCGCGAAAGCGTGAACGGACGCTGCGTGAACGCGGGAAATTTGAGCTCCGGACGGCGCGCATCCTCGTAAAGAAACATGGCGCGCGCCAGGTTGACCGGACCCTCCGCGCGATAGACCTGTTCCTCTTCCAGCTCGAAGTTCACCCGCAGCCGCTCGACGATCTCCGGATGGGCGTCGGCGGCGATCTCCAGACGAACCGCATCGCCCTTGCGTCGGTTGTGCAGCTCGCTGCGTACCGATTCCAGCAGCGAACGGGACTCTTCCTCTTCAAAGTACAGGTTCGAGTTGCGCGTCACGCGAAACGCCGCACTGGCCAGGACATCGTAGCCGCGGTACATGCCCCCAAGGTGCCTGGCAATCAGGTCTTGCATGAGCAGATAATCGCAGCCACCCTCGCAATCGGTCAGGCGAACATAGCGCGAGAGCGCGCGGGGAACGGTGAGCACTCCCAGCACCGACGGCCCGGAGCGGCGGCGCTTCGGACGCAGCAGCATGGCCAGGCAAAGCGCCCGGTTGAGCACCCTGGGGAACGGGTGGGCCGGATCGATGGTGATCGGAGTCAGCAGCGGGTCTACTTCGCGCTGGAAATAGGTCTGTGCCGTCTTCCTCTGTCCTGGCGTCAGTTTGGTCCAGGTAAGCAGGCGAATCCGGTTACGCTCCATCTCGGGCAGGAGCATCCGGTTCCAGCAGCGATACTGATCGGCCACGAAACGATGAACTTCAGCGGTCAGAATCGACAGGGATCTGGCTGGCGGCAGCCCGTCGTAACCAGCTTCGGCGTGGCCATCTTCGGTGCGCTGCAGCAGGCCGGCGAGACGTATCTCGACGTATTCATCGAGGTTGCTGGCAGTGATGGCCAGGAACTTGACCCGCTCCAGCAGCGGGTTTGTCGCGTCTTCCGCCTCTCCGAGCACACGTCGATTGAATTCGATCCAGGAGGCGTCTCTGCCAGCGAAAGGCTCTGCCGGAATCGCCTTCCGGTCGGCCACCGACTTGCCCGCGGCGGATTTGCCCGGTCGGGTCGCTCGGGCGGCTCCCGGCGGGGTATCGTCCGTGCCCGACGGGGCCGAACTCTTCTGTCCCACTTTGGCGGAAGGCCTGGCGGAAACCCCTCTCGATGCCTTGCCTGACTTTGCAACCATGCGGAAACGCTCTCCTCGACGACGACCTGCCCGATCTGCTTCTTCAGAACTCTATCGCATCAAATCAGTTGGATGCATCAAATCATAGTGAAATCGACTCGGCAACCGATGCGGAATGGAACGTAGTCCCCTGGCCGGTCTGGTGGCAAAGCGCGGAAAGCGCATTTGACGGGCTTCGATCCCGAGATGGACGATAGAAGTCTGGAATACTGGGAGCAATGGCGCTGCCTGGGAATTGCAGTTCTCGGATCGCGAGGATCGAACCACAACCCGGAGGAAACGATGTTGAATACGAAAGTGCCTGAGACGGACGGAAGCTGGCTTCTCGAAGAGGTTGCCGGGGATCTCTATCGCATTGGCTCGATGATGCTGGGTGACGGCGAAGAGACCATCGGGCTGATCGAGCAGGCTGTGGCCACGGCGGAGATTCCTTCCTGCTGCGATGGCGACCAGGCCAGACACAACGCGCGCGTTGCGCTGGCAGCAGCGGCGCTCGAGTTACTCTCCGCCAGAGGTGCCGCAGCGCTGGCTGCGCCGCTAGGCAATTTTGGCCCGCCCAACTGCATCGGCGACGATGACCTGTCCGCCGCCGGGGTTACTCCGGCGGAGCTGGAGACGCTGCTGACTGGTCCCGGACGCGAGCGATTGCGCGGATGGCTGGAAGGGCTACCCGTGGTCGAGCGGGCAATCTTCGTCCTGCGCGCGGTGGCTGGCCTTTCTACCCCCGAGGTAGCTGGCCTGCTTGCCCTCCACGGCGGCCAGGCCGCGCGCGGATGGATGCCCGAGGCGGTCAGCAATCTGTTTCGTCAGGCGCTCTGTTCGCTTGCCTCCCTCCTGTTGCTCGACTCGACACATCGCTGAATCTCCATTACTCTCACTCCAGCCGCGATCAGGTTGCCAGTCTCGTTGCGGACCGAAACGGTTGATCCTTCCGGCGCGAATTCATCGGATTTCCGGCCCGGACGCATGTTTTTGGAAACTTCCGCCAGCCTGACGCATCTACAACAGACATAGCGATTCTCACTGTCCTGGATTGAGCGAAAATTCATCTTATGTACTCTGTGGCCATATCCACTTCAAAAACACGAAGCGCAGGGATTGCCCTGGGCGTTCTGGGTCTGCTCGGCGTGAGCAGCCTTCTCTTCGGACAGAGTTCCCAGCCCAGCCAGCCGCTGCTCGCGGGGCCAACCACGGCTGATTTTCATGGCAGTGTGCCGAGCGGCCAGGTGAGTGCGCAGCCCATCGAGTTGACGCTCGAAGAGGCGGTCACGCGGGGCCTGAAAAACAACCTCGGAATGCTGTTGAGCAACACGCAGTCGGCGACAGCCCGAGGCCAGCGGCTCCAGCAGTTGCAGGCGCTCCTGCCAAACCTGGACGCTTCGGCTACGGAAGCCATCATGCAGGTAGATCTTGCCGCCGAGGGATTGCGCATTCCCGGCTTTCCCACCATCATCGGACCCTTCGGCTACACCGACCTGCGCGCGAACCTCAACTGGTCGGTTGTCAATCTTTCCTCGCTCCACAACTACCTCGCCGCGCGGCACAATTTCGAGTCCCAGAAGCTGACCGCCGAGGACGCGAAACAGATGGTGATCCTCACCGTAGGCAACGCCTATCTGATGGTCGTCGCCGACCAGTCGCGCGTGGATGCCGTACAGGCACAGGTCGCCACCGCGAAGGTCTCTCTCGACCAGGCAACCGCAAGGCACGACGCCGGCACCGCGCCCAGGCTGGACGGGCTGCGCGCCCAGGTGGATTACCAGAATCAGCAGCAGCAGCTCATCGTGGCCCAGAACCAGTTGCAGAAAGACAAACTGGCTCTCGCGAGAAGCATCGGTCTGCCACTCGACCAGCAATTCGAGCTGGTGGACAAGACTCCTTACGCCGCCTTTGACCAGCCCGATGTTCAGGGCGAGATCAGGCAGGCGCTGGCCAATCGCAAGGATCGCCAGGCCTCCGCCGAGCAGACCGCGTCCCTGACCGAGCAGCGCAAGGCCGCCACTGCGGATCGGCTGCCCTCCGTCAAGGTCAACGCCGACTACGGCGATATTGGCGTCAACGTGCGCCACTCCCACGGAACCTTCGACGCCAGCGGAATACTGACCATTCCGATCTTCAAGGAAGCGCAGTTCCGCGGCGAGGCCCAGATGGCACAGTCGCAACTGGACCAGCAGAAGGCGCAGCAAAGCGACCTCGACGCGCAGATCGAAGCCGATATCCGCGATGCATTGCTCGACATTGCCGCAGCGGAAAGCCAGGTCCAGGTCTCTCATTCCAACGTGGACCTGGCCCGCGAGGAATTGTCCGAAGCGCAGCAGCGATACGCGGCGGGCGTCAGCGATAACCTGGCCGTCTCCGAAGCGCAGCAGTCCATGGCGCAGGCTGACGAAGCCTATATCAACAGCCTCTACCAGCACAACGTGGCCAAATTGAACCTGGCACGCTCGATGGGCATGGCGCAGAACTACAAAGAATATCTGGGAGGAAAGTAAACGTGGCGGACTCGACTACAACTACCGAGACGGCGACTACCGAAGCCGGACAGAGCGGCGGAACCGGCAAAAAGCGTATGGGGGTGATTATCATCCTTGTCGTGCTGGTTGTCGTTGGTGCCTTTTTCTACTGGCGCTCGACGCTGGTCGAGGATACCGACGACGCGCAGATCAACGGCCATCTGATCCAGATCAGCTCGCGCATTGCCGGCCAGGTGATCCACGTGAACGTGGGCGAAAACCAGTATGTCAGCCAGGGGACGGTGATCGCCGAGCTGGACCCGCGCGACTTTGACGTTGCCGTACAGAACGCGCAGGCCGCGCTGGACAGCGCCAGGGCGGCTGCTCAGGCCGCCAGGGTGGCCGTGCCCATAACCACCGTGAATACGGGAAGCAATCTGCGCTCGGCCGACGCCGACGTGAGCGGTGCCGGCGCAACCGTGCAGCAGGCGGAGCAGCAATGGAAGGCTGCGCAGGCCCGCGTCGCAGAGGCCACAGCCAATAACTTCAAAGCGCAGTCCGATCTCGAACGCTACCGACCGCTGGTTGCGAAAGACGTTATCAGCAAGCAGCAGTTCGATTCCGCCGTTGCTGCGGCGGACGCAGCCAAGGCTTCCCTTGCCGATGCCCTCGCCAGCGAACAGGCGTCGCAGACAGCGGTCAAGATCGCCCACGATCACGAGGCGCAGGCGCAGGCTTCGTTGAAGTATGCCCAGACCGGCCCCCAGCAGGTAGCGGCTCAGAACGCCCACGCCCAGCAGGCGGAAGCCCAGGTCGCAGAGGCCCAGGCCCAACTCGACCAGGCGAAGCTGAACCTGAGCTATACAAAAATCGTCGCCCCGGCCAACGGCATCATCACCCGCAAGAGCCTCGAAATCGACCAGAATATCTCTGTCGGCCAGAACCTGCTGACGCTGGTTTCGCTCGACGATCTCTGGGTGACGGCCAACTTCAAAGAGACTCAGTTGCAGCACATCCGCGCCGGTCAGAGTGTCGAGATCGACGTGGACGCGACCGGTCACACGTACACGGGACGAGTTACCCAGATTGGCGGTGCCACCGGCTCCGTTCTCTCGCTCTTCCCGCCAGAGAACGCAACCGGAAACTACGTCAAGGTCGTCCAGCGCGTACCCGTGCGCATCGACTTTACGGACCTGAAAAACGAGGACGACAAGCATCTGTTGCGTCCCGGCTTGTCGGTCGAGCCCAAGGTGCGAGTCAAGTAAGGCAACTCTCCTCCAAACTCGCTCCAGGAAATCTCCGAACAAGTCTCGTTTTCTCAAGGGCAAGCGGATCCCAGTGCGGATCTGCCTGCCCAGCCCCAGCCTGCCCATCCCCCGCACAAAACCGGCAATACCGCTCTCCGATTGCGTTCCATTACCGCCCGATCCGGCACAATGCTACCAACGGAGAAATATCCCGATGCGTTCAACCTCTCCCAACCCGCGAGCTGTTCTTTCGGTACCCTCCAGAGGCCCGCTTTTGTCAAGAAATTTGTGGAAAACTTTCTCCCTTCGCCAGCTTTTAACAGCTCGTCGCTCCTCCCGACACACGCACCCATCCCATTTTTTCAATCACTTGCACCGCTTCGGCCCGGCACCGGGCAGCCCGCAACGAGGCAAAATACACATACCACCCCCCTGTTTCAAGTACCCTCTGTGTATTATCTGGTAAACACCGATTCTTCCCCGAAACAGGCCCAGCCCGCCCCGCCATTCGACCCGGCCTGTTGACTGTCCTGAAAGGCAAATCAGGATTTTCTTGGTGCCGGAACATTCCGGTCCAATGCCGTGGCGAGGGCAATCTGGTGGTCCTGTTCGTCAACCAGGATCGCTCGTATCTGTTCGCCCAGAGCGTATTCGGAAAGCTCTTCACACTGGCGCACACGCTCCCGATAGTTGCGGATCGTCTCCGTCTCATTGTCCAGATCGAATTGCAGCATCTCGACGGCTTTCTCCGAGGTGCGCACGATCCGGGCCTCGACTGCGGGCATCCCGCCAAGGTAGTCGATCTGCCCGGCGATGATGATCGCGTGGTTCAACTCTTCCAGCGCATGTTTTTCCAGTTCTGCGGCGATGTTCATGTACTCGGCGCCCTTGATCACCTGGGAGTAGACGACGTAACTGATAATTGCCTGGTACTCGCGCGACAGATCCTGGTTCAATAACTCAACCAGTTCCGAGCGAGAGATGGTTTTGCTCTTTTCGTGGGTCGGTTCAGCGTTCAACATTTCTGTGCTCATGGGGAGTTCCTCCGGAATTTAATCCCTGGGATATTTACCTGATTCAATCGCGCGCGGCGATTCAACAACCCTAACCAGAACTGTGCCCACATGCCGTTCAAAAACAGACAGAGCGACGTTTACCTCCGCGCCATATCCGGTGACTTCTGCGTTCTCGTCCAGGCGGTCTTCTTCTTCTGGTGGTCGCCCTGCATCTTGTCCAACTCGCTATCGCTCAGTTGCTCGATGTCGATCATCTGGTTTCCTGCCTTGTCCATGGCGAGGATGATTTCATTCAGCTTGAGGTGGATGGCGCGCGCATCCCGATTCTGGGCGTTCTGGATGAGCAGAACCATCAGCAACGTTGCAATACCCGTAATTGTGCTCACCGTCTCCGCCCAGGCAGACGAAAAGTGGAAGATCGGCCCGGTGACCGCCCACAGAACCACCAGCAGCCCGGCCGCAGCGAAGGTCCATGCAGAGCCGAGCCAGGTGGAGACAAGGGCCGCGAAACGTCCGAAATGGAGATGGATCGAGTAGCTCCTGCTCACAACAGCCTTCCCATCGATGCAGTCTGATATTCCATAGTGTCGATGATCACGCCTTTCGGCCTCGAAAAATCACAGGTACATCCACCTCGCACCAGACCTTCCTGTCAGCCTACCGCGCTGCCGCAAGCCGCGTCTGTTGTATAAGAGCCAGAAGCGGTCTCGATTCCATCTCCATCGCCTGCCATGAATCCGTCCCCTGACGCCTGGATAACTCCTGGCACTGACTCCGGTCCGTGTCAAGATGCGCAGATTCTCTCCGCCCGTTTGTTCTACGATTGGAAGCGATGAAAATACTGACGGCTGCCGAGATGAAACGCTGCGACCGCGTGACCGGCGAGCGCTTTGGCGTGTC
>JAJZFR010000121.1 GCA_021805265.1 Acidobacteriota bacterium
CCCGGAAATCAGATGGATCGGCCCGCATAACCCCTTTTCGCCTCCTCAATTCGATCCATGATTTTTCTTCCCACATTTCTTGTTACATTCCCATCTCAGACGTACTCTTATCAGCAGGGCGGATTTCCCAATGCATTCGTCCGCACCAATTCCGCAACGAGGTCATGATGCTGCTCCGCAAACCCAATTCTCTCGACGGCTGCGATATACCCTCCAGCCAGATCACTCCGCGCGAAAAGTTCGAGCAGTTCACCAGGGATCGCCGCAGCTTCCTCTCTGGCGCAGCGGCCCTGGGAGCGACCACGCTCGCCGCCGATCGCCTCGGCAATATCTTTGAGCCCGGCACCGACGTTCGCGCCGCCGGGAAACTGGCCACTGTCCAGGGCACCATCACCACCACCGGCGAGCAGCTCACCAGCTACCAGGACCTAACCACCTTCAACAACTACTACGAGTTTGGCGTGGATAAAAGCGACCCCTCGAAGAACGCGGGCGGTCTGCCTACACGCCCCTGGACCATCCATGTCTCCGGCCTGGTCCAGAAGGAACAAACCTTCGACATCGACTCGATCCTAAAGATGCATGCGCTCGAAAACCGCACCTATCGTCACCGCTGCGTCGAGGGCTGGAGCATGGTCATTCCCTGGGTCGGTTACTCCTTCTCCGAGTTCGTCAAGCAGTGCCAGCCGCTCAGCAGCGCGAAATATGTCCAGTTCCTCAGCTACTTCAACAAGAAAGTCGAGAAGTGGTCTGGCGAAAGCTCGATCGACTGGCCCTACTCCGAGGGGCTGCGCATGGACGAGGCCATGAACCCGCTCACATTGCTGACGGTTGGCCTCTATGGCGACGTGCTCCCCAACCAGAACGGAGCGCCCGTGCGGATGGTGCTGCCCTGGAAATACGGCTTCAAATCCGCCAAGTCCACCGTAGCCATTCGCTTCCTTGACAAGCAGCCGCCGACTACCTGGAACGACCTCGCGCCGAATGAATATGGCTTCTACTCGAACGTGAATCCCAACGTCGATCACCCGCGCTGGAGCCAGAAGACCGAGCGCCGCATCGGCCAGCCCTTCTACGCCCAGCGCCGCCCCACTCTAATGTTCAACGGCTATGGGGACTATGTAGCCTCTATGTACAACGGCATGGACCTGAGGAAATACTATTAACCGGGCTGGCCGTGTTCGCGAACGCACCCGCATCAATCCCCGCTAACCCGCTAACTAGCTAACTAGCTAACCCGCTAAAACCCCATGAAAAAATCCAAACTCATCGCTCTCAAAATCCTCACCTGGGTCGCCTGCCTCATCCCTCTGGCGCGGCTTGCATACGGTGCCGCCACCAACAATCTGGGCGCCGACCCCACCGAGACCATCACCTTCATGACCGGCCTTGCCGCCCTGCGCCTGCTGGTGATCTCGCTGGCCATCACCCCGCTGCGCAAGCTGTTGCCGCGCCTTAGCTCGTTGATCAAGTTCCGCCGCCTGCTGGGCCTATTTGCCTTCTTCTACGCCTCGCTCCATCTCTTCGCGTATATCGGCCTCTACTCCTACTTTGATCCGCACGCCATGGTCACCGACATCCTCAAACGCCGATTCATCACCGTCGGCATTGCCGCATGGCTGCTGCTGGTGCCGCTCGCCATCACCTCGACCGCGGGATGGATTCGCCGCCTGGGCGGCAAGCGCTGGAACCAGCTTCACAAGCTGGTCTACCTCAGCGTCTGCCTCGGCCTGCTCCATTACTGGTGGCAGGTCAAGACCGGCGTCCTCACTCCGCTCGCCATCACCATCATCATGGCGATTCTATTCATCGCCCGCCCAGTGCTGGACTGGTTGAAACGCCGCAAAGCCAGCGCCCGCGCCGCCTGAGACAAGTCTGGTCTGGGACCAGCTCAGTCGTGAACGGCCTCCGTCAACGCTGCTCGATGCGCTTTCACGTCCCGCATCGGCGGCTGACCGAAGAACCGGCTGTACTCGCGATTGAACTGGCTCACGCTTTCATAGCCGACCGCATACGCCGCGCCGGTTACATCCAGATCGTCGTGGAGCATGCGTTCCCTGGCCACATGCAGCCGAAGATGCTTCTGGTACTGGAGCGGACTCATCGCGGTGAGCGCGCGGAAGTGGTGATGGAGGGTGGAAAGCCCCATCTGGGCAACCCCGGCCAGCTCCTCGATGCGCAGGGGCTTGGTGTAGTTGGCGCGTAGCCAGGCGACGGCTTTGGCCGTGCGGTGCCCCTGCTGGCCTGCGGTTGCAATGGCCTGCAAATGCTGGCCCTGCGGACTGCGCAACAGACGGTAAAGAATCTCCCGCTGGATCAGGCCGCTCAGAAACGGAATATCCTGCGGCGCGTCGAGCAGGTCGAGCAGCCGCGAACAGGCGTCGAGCAACTCCGGGCTACTCACCCCCACCGCCATGCCGCGCGCACCGGAGCTTTCCGCCGAGACGGGAAACTCCTCCCGGCTCAGGATTCTGCGCACTTCGGGCATGTCGAGGCGGAGAACCAGCCCAAGCATGGGGGCCTGCGCGGTTGCCTGGACCACCTGGCTCACCACAGGCAGCTCGACCGAGGTCAGCAGAAACGTGGATTCATCGCAAAGGATCGTCTCCCGCCCCAGATTGATCCGCTTCCGGCCCTGAACGAAGACGATCAACCGCGGCTGATAGGTGGCCGAAGCGCAGGCGGTCGGCGCGGACCGGCGGTTGAGTTCGAGGCCCGGAACAGCCGTGGCCAACAGGCCGTCGGCTGGCATGTGCTTCAGTATCCTGCTCGCGAGGCTGGCCCGGACAACAGCCGACGGCGACGGTTGCAGATGATTTTTTGGGGATTCAGGAGTCATATTTTCCTCGATGCCAGCCCAAATCCAGCCTATCGCAGACGCAGCAAAGATGAACATGAAAATCCATCCATCGACAGGAATAAGCAAAAAAAAGGCAGGATCGGGTCTTCGCTTCTTTGCAACATTTCCATAGTCTGGAACAGGACAGAAAAACGTCAAAACATCCACTGGCAACAACTGAAGGAGTAGCAATGCAGAAGCGCACACTGGGTAAAAGCAATCTGGAAGTCTCGGCTCTTGGCCTGGGATGCATGGGCATGAGCTTTTCGTATGGCGTAGCGCACGACAAGCAGGAGATGATCGGGGTTCTCCGCGCCGCCGTCGAGCGCGGCGTCACCTTCTTTGACACCGCCGAAGTCTACGGGCCGTTCACCAACGAGGAGTTGCTCGGCGAAGCGCTCTCGCCGCTGCGCGACCAGGTGGTGATCGCGACCAAGTTCGGCTTCAACCTGAGCAGCGGCAGCGCCCCAGGCTCGCATGGCGTCAACAGCCGCCCCGAGCGCATCCGCCAGGTCGCGGAGGAATCGCTTCAGCGCCTCAGGATCGATGTCATCGATCTCTTTTATCAGCACCGCGTCGATCCCAATGTGCCCATCGAAGAGGTCGCGGGCGCGGTCAAGGATCTCATCCAGCAGGGCAAGGTCAGGCATTTTGGCTTGTCGGAAGCGGGCGTTGGAACCATCCGCCGCGCCCACGCCGTCCAGCCCCTCACCGCCGTGCAAAGCGAATATTCACTCTGGTGGCGCAGGCCAGAGGCCGAGGTCATTCCAACACTCGAGGAACTGGGCATCGGCTTCGTTCCCTACAGCCCTCTGGGCAAGGGCTTCCTGACCGGCAAGATGGATGAATCCACCGAGCTGGCCAAGGGCGACTTCCGCAGCACGCTGCCCCGCTTTACCCCCGAGGCGCGCAAGGCCAACCAGGCGGTCGTCGATCTGCTCACCGAGATTGGCCGGCAGAAACAGGCAACTCCGGCACAAGTCGCGCTGGCCTGGCTGCTGGCGCAGAAGCCGTGGATCGTGCCCATTCCCGGCACCACCAAACTGCATCGACTGGACGAGAACATCGGCGCGCTGGCCATCGAGCTGACCGCAAACGACCTGAGCGAGATCGACACCGCTGCGGCCCGGATTCAGGTCGAGGGCGATCGATACCCCGAGCACATCGAGAAGATGACCGGCCTGTAACTCACGCAAACCAACCATGACAGGCGCGGACCCCCACGCGCCTGTCATGCATTCTTGCATTCTGCCACTCTGCATTTCGGAGGCAAACCATGGAGATCAAGCGAGTCGGTTCTCAACCCTCCGGCAAAGGTCCGGCGGAGTATTTCACCGGTACGGTACGCGTGGATGCGCTGTTCACTGCGCCCGATCCAGCGCGCGTGGTTGGTGCCAGCGTCACCTTTGAACCCGCCGCACGTACCGCCTGGCACACCCACCCGCTCGGCCAGACGCTGGTCGTTCTCTCAGGCTGTGGACGTGCCCAGCGCTGGGGAGGCCCCATCGAAGAGATTCGTCCCGGCGACGTGATCTGGTTTGAACCGGGGGAAAAACACTGGCACGGCGCCGCGCCAGCCACCGCAATGACCCACCTGGCAATTCAGGAAAAGCTCGACGGCAAGACCGTCAACTGGCTGGAGCAGGTCAGCGACCAGCAGTATCAGCCTGACTGATGCCCGTCCAGACGGATGGGCCGCCCAGCCTGAAGAGCCACGTCTGGAAACAACAGACCACGGAAAAGTAGCCGGAGTTTCTATCCGTGAGGCGGCCCGCCAGTGCAAGTTGTCTACCAACACGGGGATGCGTTGGCATCGTGCGTATGAGCAGGGGGGCTGCGGTCGGACGATGTTCGCGGTCGCGGGTATGCTCCGAAAGGGCAGACTCCGGTGCTCAGGATCAACAGCCAGACGCGAGGGCCTGAGCGTGATTTCGACGGTGACCAACAAGGGCGAGATGCGCTGGAAGATATTTTCCGGAGCGCTGAATGCCAAGCCGATGATCGACTTTCTCAAGCGGCTGACGCGCCAGACGGACAGGAAAATCTTCCTCATCCTCGACAACCTGCGGGTGCATCCCTCGAAGCCGGTTAAGCAATGGCTGGCAGAGAACAAGAAAAACATCGAGGTCGTCTATCTGCCCAGTGACTCGCCGGAGTTGAACCCGGACGAGTTACTCAACTGCGACCTCAAGCAGCGAGTAACAACAGCAACTCCGGCACAAGCCAAACCGGCGCTGACGAGGACCCCTGAACAATCACTGCGCAGCATTGAGAAACAACTTCAGAGCATCCAGAGTTACTTCCAGCACAAGAATGTCAACGATGTCGCATAGGTGTCACTGATATGGGCCGAATTCATAACAGGCCCTAGTAGGTGAGGGTGGCGACGATGGTGTCGGTGTAGCTTCCTGGGGCGAGGGATTGGGCTGCGGGGACCTGGCCGTAGACGTTGACGGACTGGGTTGAGCCGATGCCGGAGCCGGTTACCCAGTTGGTGGCGGCGGTGTTGCCCCAGTTGAGGGTTCTGGCCGCGTTGGAATAGAGGTCATAGTGGAGCAGCGCCCCGCGCGGCCCGGTCATGGCGCGTTTGGTGATGGTGGCACCTCTGCTTTTGCCCGCGTTGAGGCCGATGGTGTAGCTGGTGGCGTCGGAGCAGGTGACGGAGATGACAGAGGTTGCGTTATTGACTGCGCCAGTGTAGGCGCCAAAGGCCAGGGTGGTTGAGGAGACGGTGCAGTGAGCCAGGGCGCTGGCTTTGACGAGGAATCTGGTGGTGGCGGTGGCGAAGCCTGCGCCCTCGACCGAAGCGGTGATGGTGTCGGTGTAGCTTGCTACGGTGACATACTTGTTGGCTGGAATCTGTCCGTAGATGTTGAACTTTTGTGCTTTTCCGGTGCCGGTGCCGGTGACCCAGTTGGTGCCCAGACTGTCGCCCCAGTTGATGGAGTGAGCTGCGTCGGAGTAGAGGCCGTAGGCGAGGGGAGTTGCTCCGGTGCTGCCGGTCATGGCGCGGCTGGTGATGGTAGCGCCAGGGCCGAGGCCGGCGTTGAGGGCGATTCCGTAGGCGAGGCCTTTGGTACAGGTGACGGTCACTGTGCCCGTGATGTTTTTGAGGGCGGCGGAGTAGTTGCCGAAGTTGATGCCGGAGCCTTTGACGGTGCAGGTATTTGCGGCGAAGGCCGGCAGGGCCGCGGCGAGCGCGAGCAGGAGTGCTGTGGCGAAGGATTTTTGCTTGGCGAGGGTCATTTTTTCTGCTCCAGGCAACGGAGAGGTCCTACGATGGGCACCTTGCCGGGTGTGGGCCGGTAGGTGAACTGAACGGAGCAACGGCTGCCGTCGTCCATTTCGACGGAGAGATCGTTCCTGTCGCCGAGGTTTTTGATGTAGGCATCGCCGTCGTAACCGATGGGGAAGATGATTCCAGTAGACAACAGGGTTACGGTGCTGCCGACCGGGATGGGGCTATCTTTTTCGTCAACCAGGCGGACGAGCGCGCCGCGGCTGAACTCCATGGGGAATTTTACAATCACGCCGGAGCGGTACTGGGGGCGGACGACTTTCTTGTCGTTGTCGAGCGTGATGTCGAGGGGAATATCGTTGGGGCTGATGGAGATGCGATTTTCGTCGTAGGAGCGCATGTCTGGCACGAGCAGGCGGCCGGATTTGCCGGTGGTTCCGACGTCGCGATTCTCCTGGTAGACGCGGACGTCTTTCATGGGATTGGTATCGACGATGGCGAAGCTGTCATAGATGGTGTTGGAGGGGAAAAGCCTGTTATCGACGTAGGAGAGCGCGCCCTGAGCCTCAAGCTGGTAGGTGGTTGCGCCATCGCCGGTATCGACCCCGGCGTAGAACAAGCCGATGGGGGATTTGTACTGGAGTTGGCCGAACTCATGGTAGGAACTGCCAGCGGAGAAGTAAGTGTTGTAGCCCCAGTCGCCGATGTCGGGAGCGGACTGCTGCACCTGGACTTCGGCAATGCCGTCGGAGGTTCCGCTGACATCGACCGAGCTGCGGTGGCCGAAGGGAATGTTGATGCCGGCTTCGAGTCCGCTGTAGTTTCCCTGGCCGCTGTAGGTGATGAAGTCGGTGGCGTAGAGGTTGATCTTGTGAAAGCTGCGGGAGAAGTTGAGGGAGAGGATTTTGGTGGACTGTGCGGTGATGGCATTGAGGGCGAAGTTGACGACCGGCGCTCCTTGAACGATGTCGCTGTAGGCGACGCCAGCGGAGCCGAGTCGTTTGGAGGCGAGGGTGAAGAAAGCGCTGAGTTGTTTGCTGGCGACGCCTTGTCCGTTCATGGTGGCGATGTTGCGGTAGTCGTGAGTGGCCTGGATGATGGAGGCGCCGAGGCTGAGAATGGTGCCGATATGCTGAGCGCCGACGGAGTAGAGTACTCCGGTTTTTCCGCCGCCCTGGCTGGCCGAGGCATCGAGGTTGACAGAGCCGAGCGTGCCGACCTGATAGACCGCGCCACCGCCGCCGTTGAAGGCACCGAAGGTTCCCTCTGAGCTGGCTTCCAGGGTGAGCTTGTCGGTGATTCCACGGCGATAGAGAGCGGCTCCGGCGAGCTTGCCGTAGGATTCCCCGACGGAGCCCCAGTTTCTGCGGACGAGTCCGAACTGGCCTGCATAATCCTGGAGGCCGGGCTTGAGGAGGGTTGCGCTGGCGTAGAAGGGTTGCGTGACGGTGACCTGCTGGCCCATGGCGTTGGTGACGGTGAGGGTGATGTTGCCCGCGCCAGCGATGACGGGAAGCTGCGGGGTTTGGAAGGGTCCGGAGCCGACCTCGCTCGAGAGCATCAGGTTGCCGTTGGCGAGGATGTTGATGGTTCCTGGGACGGCAGCGGAGCCGGATATGGTGGGCAGGGGGAACGTGATGAGATCGGGGCGGAGAGCGAAGTCGGAGTGGAACTTGAAGCCCTCCATGTAGACGGGTTGGGTCCAGGCGAGCGCGTCGGTGATGTAGTCGCCGACGATGAACTGACGGAGGCGATCGGCATCGGAGTAGGTGAAGCTGGAGTTGAGGCGAATGTCAGAGAATGCGCCGGAGCCGGAGGCTGCGTCGCCGGTGAAGGTAAGCCAACTGGAACTGAGGACGCCGAGTTTGGAAAACGCCTGAGCCTGTAGGGTTCCGGAGCCGCTCAACTGACCGCTGATGAGGTTTCCAATCTGGTCGTAGTTGAGGGTGACGCCGGTACCGCTTTCGATGACGCGATGGCCCGCAGCATCGGGCTTTCCCGAGGCGCCGATGAGGGTGGGCGTGAGAGCGCTGTTGTCTACGGAGATGTGGAGGGTCTGATTTTTCTCATCGAGACTCCAGATCAATCCGGGCACGGAGGATACCTCGATGAGAGCGCCTTTGGTGAGACTGTCGGGGACACGAAAGCCGAGGTCGCGCAGCTCCTGAGGTCGTGTGAGCAGGGTTCCATGGCGCATGACGAACTCACCGATCTTTCCGGTGGAATGGCCGTTGATGAAGACTTCTAGGAGCAGCGGTTCGTCGCCGCCGCCCGCTGCGGGGTCGAGGGTGCTGGCGGTGGAAGCGCTGGCGTTTGGGTCACTGTTCGCGGACGGGTCGGCTTTGGTTGCGGGATCGGCAGCCGTTTCCGCGTGGGTGGCTGCGGCGGTTGCGGCAGTCGGTTCGGCCGTCGGGGCGGCAGAGGCTGGCGGGGTGAGGAACGGGATCATGCACAAAACCAGCGCTGCGGCCCGCGCCCGGTAGATTGGCCCCGCCGTGGAACGCTCAATGAGCCATGGCAAGGGAAACCTGCTCATGGATGGGTGTATTGATGCCCTGCGCTGTGAGCAGGATCGAGTCCCCTGGTTGAGGGAGCGGGCCAGTCATGCCGGTCAGGTCGATTGGCCAGCGCTGGGTCGAGTTGGCGAGGATATAGGGGGAAGCTCCCTTGGCGGTGTGGAGTTTCATCCCATCCCTGGTGGTCAGCTCGATTTTTCGGAGGACATCGTGGATGGCTCCGGTATTGACGCCGACGAGTACGAGCTCGTCTTGTTTGGGATCGAGTTTGGGATTGGGGCTGCGCTCGAGGTGAAAGGCAATGGCTGGCCTGGCTTTTGCGGCAGGCTCGGCAAAGACGGGCA
>JAJZFR010000047.1 GCA_021805265.1 Acidobacteriota bacterium
GGATTCAGCCCGGTGATTGCCAAAGACCTGATCGGCGAGGTGGACAACGCAGGCGATCCGGCGATTCATGTGCGGATTCACATGACGGTGGTGACGCCCGCGAATGCAAAGGGTCCGGTGCCGGTGCTGATGATGTTTGGCCCGGCGGGATTTCCCAGTCCGAACGAGCCTTCTGCGGAGGAGTTTGCCGAGGTGAATGCGGCGTGGAAGACGGTGCTCGAGCAGCAGGACCCGGGGTTGAAGGCAGTGTTTGCGGCGCATCCGGCGTGGCAGCCGGTGCACGCAACGCCGTTTCGGTTTCCGGAGCTGAATGCCGATGGCGGGCTGCCGAATACGTGGCAGTTGATCGGCGATGGGTGGGGATATGCGATGATCGACCCGGCCAGCATTCAGGCGGATAACGGGGCGGGGTTGACGAGCGGCATCATTGGCCTGGTGAACAAAGGCCAGCCGCGCTCGCCGGAGGACTGGGGCGCGCTGCGGGCGTGGGCGTGGGGAGCGGGACGCGGGCTGGATTATCTGGAGACCGATCCGGCGGTGGACGCGAAGCACGTGGGCATTGAAGGCGTGTCGCGCTACGGCAAGGCGGCGCTGGTGACGATGGCGTTTGACCAGCGGTTTGCGATGGTGCTGGTTGGCTCGTCTGGCAAGGGCGGAGCGACGCCGCTGCGGCGGAACTTTGGCGAAGCAGTGGAGAGCCTGACGGGCGGCGAGTACTACTGGATGGCGGGCAACTTCATGAAGTACGGAGCGGAGAAGGCGAGTTTTGGCAGCATGCATCCCGGCGATATTCCGGTGGACTCGAATGAGCTGATCGCGCTGTGCGCGCCGCGGCTGACGTTCATCAGCTATGGCAGCCCGGCGAAGGGCGATGCGAAGTGGCTGGATCATGATGGCAGCTTCATGGCGACGGTGGATGCGAATCGGGTGTTTCTCCTGCTTGGAGACAAGGGGCTGACCAGGAACGGGAAGGCTTATGCGGGGCCGATGCCGCCGATCAACGACGGCATTCTGGAGGGGCAACTGGCGTGGCGGCAGCATGACGGCGGCCATACGGACGCGCCGAATATGAAGTACTTTCTGGCGTGGGCGGATGAGTGGATCGGGCACGCAGCGGCGCATTGAGGCCCGCGCGCATGGCTGATACACTTGACTTCACCTGTTGAGGAGTCTCCGCGCCATGGTCGAGCTGTTGCCGTCGATTCTTTCCGCCGATTTTGCGAATCTTGCGCGCGATGTTGCCGCAGCGGAGCGGGGCGGCGGGACGGCGATCCACGTGGACGTGATGGACGGGCACTTTGTGCCGAATATCACGCTTGGTCCTCCGGTGGTCAGCAGCCTGCGCAAGGTTACCGGGCTGCCGCTCGATTGTCATCTGATGATCGAGAATCCGGATGAGTTCATTCCCGCATTTGCGGAGGCGGGCGCAAGCTGGGTGAGCGTTCACTACGAGGCTTGTCGGCATCTGCATCGGACGCTGGAGCTGATTGCCAGCCACGGGATGGAGCCTGGGGTGGTGCTGAATCCTGGGACGCGCGCCGACCTGATCCTGGATATTCTGCCGATGGTGCATCATGTGCTGATCATGACGGTGAATCCCGGCTTCGGGGGGCAGAAATTCATTCCGTTCACGCTGGAAAAGGTTGGATTTCTGGCCAGAATCCGACAGGAGCGCGGGTTGACGTTTAGAATTGAAGTGGACGGCGGAGTGGCTCAGGATACGATCGCCGCAGTCGTCCAGGCAGGAGCGGAGCTGCTGGTAGCGGGCAACGCGGTTTTTGGTTCTGGCGATGCGGCGCAAAACGCGGCGTCGTTGTTGGAAGCGGCTCGCAGGGCTGCTGGTGAGTAGCCAGCTCGCGCGGCGGTAAATTTCTGTATTGACGGCTGTTTTGGGGGCGATTGGTCTCCGCTCCGAGCCGCAGGTGTTGAGGTGTTATGAAACTGTTGTCCTCCAATTTGTATTGCAAAGTGACGCTTCGCGCGGCGGCGACGGCGAGCCTGATTTCGTTGGTTCTGCTTCTGGTGCCCGCTCATGGGGCTACCAAGGCCAAGAAGAAGAAACAGGTGGACCTGAGCGCGAACCCGCTGGGCAACGTGAACAGCAAGCAGCCGGATAAAGAGCTGTACGACAAGGCGATGGTGGCGATCAAGAAGGGCCGCTTTGACCTGGCGCGGCTTGACCTGCAGACGCTGCTGAATACGTATCCTGACTCCGAGTACCAGATGCGCGCGAAGCTGGCGGTGGGCGATAGCTGGTTCAAGGAAGGCGGGACCGCTGCACTGACGCAGGCCGAGGCGGAGTACAAGGACTTCATTACGTTCTTCCCGCAGGCACCGGAAGCGGCGGAAGCGCAGATGAAGGTGGGCGACATCTATTTCATGCAGATGGAAAAGCCGGATCGCGACTTCACGAATGCGCAGAGCGCGGAGCGCGAGTACCGGGCGATGATTGACCAGTTTCCGGATTCGCCGCTGGTGCCACGGGCGAAGCAGAAGCTGCGCGAGGTTCAGGAAGTGCTGGCGGATCGCGAGTTCCTGATTGGCCAGTACTATTCGAGCCGCGAGAACTGGTCGGGCGCGCTGGCGCGGCTGGAAACGATCGCCGACACCTATCCGCTTTTCAGCAAAAGCGACCAGGTGTGGCTGACGATCGGGGATGCCTACGAAGGGGAAGCGCAGCAGGTGCAGATATCCAAAGCGCTTCCTGCGGCGGTACGCGAGCGGCTGGACCAGGTGTATCTGGACAAAGCGGCAGCGGCGTATGACCACGTGATTACACGCTATCCGATGGCACCGCACGTGGAGGACGCTCGGGACCGGTTGATCGGGATGAACCGTCCTATCCCCGAGCCGACGCAGGATGCCATTGCGGCCAACGACGCCGAGGAGCGCAGCCGCCAGCCGATGCGCTTTACCGACAAGACGCTTGGAATTCTGAAGCATGGCCCGACGGTGGTGGAAGCGGCACACGTGGGCGAGCCGACGCTGGAGTCGCCGGCGCGGATCATTGCTCCGGATGTAACGCGCGAGAATCAACAGATATTTGTCGAGGCGTTCAAGGCGGAGCAGCCGGGCGCGGGCAAGGGGACAGATACGGCGAAGGCAGCAACGCCGACCGGCGCGAACGAGCCGCCGCGCTCGGACCAGCCGCAGGCACCGTTGCAGTTCGAGAATGTTCCAGGATCGGATACCGGCGATCAGGGCACGGGTATTGGAGCATCGATTGTGAGCGCGCCGAACGCAGCCCCGGCGCAGCCCGGCCCGGTGCAGGAGGATCCTAACGCGGTGGTGAAGTCGGTGGGCACCACGACGACGTCGCTTCCCGCAGCGGAAGCGCCATCCCTGGCACCCACGCAGGTGAACGACATCAAGCCGGGATCGGTGCCCGTGCAAACGGCGTCTGCCGGGGCGAAGGCGGCGAAGAAGACGAAGGCGGATTTGAGCGCCGAGTCCTCGAGCAGGAAGAAAAAGAAAAAGGGGTTGGCGAAGCTGAATCCCTTCTGATCGATTCCTGATTTCGAAGCGTCCAATGAGCAGAGAGAAGCGGCCATTCCTGAGGGGATGGCCGCTTTGTCTGGTTCGGCGGATTGAGGATGATCCGTTTCGGTTTCAGCCTGTGTTGCGCAGGCCAGCCGAGATGCCGCTGATGGTGGCGGCAATGGCGCGATTGACCTCGGGAGTGTCTTCGCCAGCGCGTTTGCGGCGGAGCATGTCCACCTGGATCAGGTGCATGGGGTCCACGTAGGGATTGCGCAGTTTGATGGATCGGGCGAGCACGGGATTCGATTCGAGCAGTTCCTGCTGCTCGGTAATCAGGAGCACGGCGTCTACCGCGCGTCGATATTCCTTTTTGAAGAGGGTGAAGATGCGGCTGCGCAGCTTTTCATCGGGGACGAGCGTGGAATAGAGCTTTGCGGTGGCCATGTCCGCTTTCCCGAGCGCCATTTCGACATTGCGCAGCAGGTCGATGAAGAGGGGAAACTCCTGCGCCATTTCGCGCAGGGTTTCGAGGGAGCCACCTTCGGCGAGAAAGCGCTCGACGGCGTAGCCGACACCGAACCAGGCTGGAACGAGGAGTCGCGACTGGGTCCATCCAAAGACCCAGGGAATGGCGCGGAGGGTTTCGAGGCTGAGCGAGCCTTTGCGTTTGGAGGGCCGTGAGCCGATCTTGGCGTGTTCCAGCTCACCCATGGGGGTGGATTGGGCGAAATACTCGAGTACGCCGGGGTCGTCGAGGATGTGTTTGCGGTAGTGTTCGTAGGAGAAGGCGGAAAGCTGATCGAGCGCCTGTTCCCACGCGGGGAGCATGGCTCCGGTAAAGTGTCCTTCGGGGTCTTTGGCGTTGGGCCTGGCGAGGGCGTCGAGCGAGGCGGCGATCATGAGTTCGAGGTTGCGCTCGGCGAGGATGACATCGGCGTATTTGAAGTTGAGGACTTCGCCCTGTTCGGTGATGCGCAACTGGCCGTCGAAGGAATCGAGCGGCTGGGCGAAGATGGCACGGTGGGTGGGTCCGCCGCCGCGTCCGACGGTGCCGCCGCGACCGTGGAACAGGCGAAGCGTGATGCCGGATTCACGGGCGACGCGGTGCAGGTCGCGATGGGAGCGGAAGATTTCCCAGGTGCTGGTGAGCATGCCGCCGTCCTTGTTGGAATCGGAGTAGCCGAGCATGATCTCCTGGGTGTTGCCCCAGGTTTTGAGCAGCGCGCGGTAGTCTGGCCTGGCCCACAACTCGCGACAGATGGCGGGGGCGTTGCGCAGGTCTTCGATGGATTCGAAGAGCGGGACGGGCATGAGTCCGGGGTCGCCGTCCTGGGCCGCGCCTTCGAGTCGAACGCCAGCCAGTCGCGCCAGTCGGACGACAGTGAGCACGTCCTCGACGCAGGTTGCGCCGCTGATGACGTACTGGCGGATGGTCTCCGGGGTT
Source organism: Acidobacteriota bacterium (assembly GCA_021805265.1). GTDB lineage: Bacteria > Acidobacteriota > Terriglobia > Terriglobales > Acidobacteriaceae > Acidicapsa. Next base: position 4,925 of record JAJZFR010000047.1, read on the forward strand.
GGACCGGACTTGATTTCTGCGATGACTTTGAAGGTGTCGAGAACGTTTGCGGTTTCCGCAGAAAGGGCGTGGGGCAGGGCCGGAGCGAGGGTTTCGGCGACGGCCTCCTTGAGCGCGGCGGCGTGGAGGCGGGCATGCTGGCGAATGTCGAGGGTATGCAGATGAAGGCCGAAGGTGCGCACGGCGAGGAGCAGCGGATCGATGAGGTCACGGGCGATGCGGAGGCCGCGATTTTCGGCAAGGGACTGGCGAATGAGCCAGAGGTCGGCGGAGAACTCTTCCGCGTTGCGATAGGGGGGAAGCATCTGGACCAGCGCTTCCTGGGTCTCGGCGAGAGAGTTGGCGAGCGGTTGCTGGCTCGGGATGGCGCGCTGCCGCCCGCGATTCTGGAGGAAGGCGCCGTTCAATCGTGCTCGGACGCAGAGGAGAAAACGGCGATAGATTTCGTGCTCAAATTGCTGGCCGAAGACCTGTGCTTCGGCCGTGTGAATCCGGGCGACGTATTCGGCGAGGCGTTGTTGGAGAGGCTCGCTGACCGGGGTCTGTTGCGCGGAGCTGGTGAGCAGGTCAATGACCCGCTCGAGTTGCCCGTCATAGAAGCGCATGAGGTGAGCGCGGGCGAGCGCGATGGCGTTGCGTGTGACCTCCGGGGTGACAAAGGGATTGCCGTCGCGGTCGCCGCCGATCCAGGAGCCGAAGCGGAGAACGCGCGGCAGCTCGTGCATTTCGAGTTCAATGCCGTAGGCGATTTTGAGCGCATCGGCGATCTCACGGTAGAGGCTGGGCAGGGTGGCGAGGATGGAGACGTCGTAGTAGTCGAGGCCCATCTTGATTTCGTCGTAGACGGTGGGTCTTCGGCTGCGCACCTCATCGGTCTGCCAGAGGGAGGTGATCTCGGCGCGGACCTGATCTTCGAGGCGGGCAATGGTTTCCGTGGCTAGGGGGATTCGGTCCAGCTCTTCGAGAAGCTCGCCGATGCGTCTTCGCTTGAACATGACGGAGCGACGGGCGACTTCAGTAGGATGGGCGGTGAAGACGGGAACGACGAGAACGCGGCGGAGCCATTCGAGGGCTTCGTCGGCGGAGATGCCGACGCGACGCATGGCGCTGAGTGTGCCCGCGAGCGAACCGCGCTGGCGGCTGGATTCACGGCTGAGCTGGAGGGCCAGGCGGCGGCGTTTGCGGTGGTTGGTCTCGGCCAGATTGATCAGCTCGAAGTAGAAGCCGAAGGCGCGTGTGAGCAGGATTGCGCGCGCGACGGGGAGCTTTTCGATGCGGTGCATGGCCTCGTTGGTGTGGCCAGCTTCAGCAGCGGAAGCGCCTTTGTCGGAGGCTTCCCGGCGACGAATGGTTCCCTGTCGGAGGGCTTCGACCTGCTCGTAAAACTCTTCGCCCGCCTGCTCACGGAGGACTTCACCGAGGAGAATTCCGAGGGAACGAACGTCGCGCCGGAGCGGCGCATCCTTCAAATCTCCCTGCCTGGCTTCCAACTCAGCCAAGCGCTGCGACCAACTCTCAGGACTCCACAAATACGCCATCGTACTTCGATTATGCCTGATAGTCGGTCGCAGTTTTCATGCTTGCCGGTCATTTTCCCCAAGGGTTAACAGACCCCCGTTACGGCTTCTCTGAAATCAGCTTGACGGGGCCAAGCAGACCGGAGGGCAGCAACGGGGAGTTTGCGTGATACGGAGTTACGTCGGCGAAGGTGTATTTGGTTGCGTTGGGTTGCTGGTCGCCGACCATGCGATTGACCCAGGAGTTGGTGACGTGGATGGTGATGGTGTTGTCGCCGGGCCGGAGTGCAGAGGTTGCGTCCACGCGATAGGGCGAGTGCCAGACGACGCCGAGCGGTTTTCCGTTGACCTCGACGGCGGCGAGATTTTTCACTTCGCCGAGGTCGATCCAGAGGTGTGATTTCGCGGCGAACCAGTTGGCTGGCGCGGTCAGGGTTTGAGTGTAGGTTGCGGTACCGGAGAAGTATTGGACGCCGGGATCGGAGTTCTCACTCCAGGAGGTGAGAGTGTCGAGGGTGATGGAGGGTGGCGCGCCCCAGTTCGGGGGAAAGGCAACCTGCCAGGAGCCGGAGAGCGTGGTCAGGGTGGACTCGACACCAGTGGGTGTGGTGTAGGAGGTGAGCTGAGTGGGTTTGCGGAAGACGACAAAGACCGTTCCCCAGGGTTCGAGATGAAGCGGGGTTTGCGTGCTGCCGTTGGCAATGGTGAAGGAGACCGGTTCGACGCGTCCGGAGTCGGCGTACCAGAGCTCGGGCTGCTTGCCGGTGACGCGGAAGGTTGCCTTCACGTCGGCATCGTGGTCGCCGCGATTGTCAACGAAGTAGATGTCTGCCGTGGGCAGCTTGCGATGGAGAAACTCGAGATGAGTCTCCGGATTGGTTGAGGTGTAGTTGAAGTCGGGCGCGATGGCCATGGCGCGGAAGGCTTCCGCGGGCGTTTGTCCGGCGTAGACTTTGCCTTTGCCGACGGAGTGCACGCCGGAGCCGTCGCCGAAGAGCTGGTCCGAGAGGCGCTGGAACTCGGCGTGGTCGTCGCCCAGGCTGGGATCGTCGATGGGTTTGGGGCCGGCTACGACCGCGCCCTGCTCGACGAGCTTGTCAATGGAGCGCAGGACGGGCAGCGACATGTGGCGGCTATAGGGATCGAGGCCGAGCAGGCGATAGCGGACATGGCCGGGGGTGGTGATCTGTCCGTTTTCGACGCCGAGAACGTGGATCATGGCGTCGGCATTGACGTAGTCGAAGCCGTAACCGGCAGGAACGTCGGGAGACTTGTTGGCGAAGATGGCGGTGAGGTTGGAGTCTTCGCCGTAGAAGTAGAGTAGATCGGCGCCGAATCGGCCCTGTTGGAGGAGATAGCTGGTGCGGGCCAGGTAAGTGACCCATGCGCCCGCCTGCTCGGCCCAGGTTTCATTGCGGTTGAACCATTGCCCGAAGGGTCCAAGGGTTAGGCCGGGTTTTTTGTCGATCAGGGGCTGGTGGGCAGACTCGTGAACCACGATGCGGTTGATGCCGTTGAGGAACTCCTGATCTGCGGTTGGTTTGAGGGCCGCCGGGTACCAGGCGAAGGGCGCGGCGGCGGCGGTCATGGATTCGGCGGCGGCGAGGTTCTGGCCGTAGATGTGGGCGACGGAGGCGGACTCGCGGTCGTCGGCGTTGTAGCCATACTGGATGTGGTTGACGCCGGGGGTCTGGGTCCACATGGCACCCATGGGGACTTCGTTGAACTTCTTGACCTCCATGCCGTCGGCGACGAAGGCGCGTCCGGATTCGTGAGACTCGCCGTAGTGGCCGAGGCCCCACTGATGGAGCGTGGTTTCAAGCTGGCCGTAGTGTTCGTCGGCGATGAGGTCGCCGATGGTCTTGCGGAAATCCCAGAGGAACTGGTCGCTTGCGGCGGCGCTCTCGACGACGTGGCCGGTGAGCACGGGCATCCAGGGGGTTGGGTCATATCCCCGGCGCTTGCGGAACTGCTGGATCATGTCGTCGGTCCAGTTCTGCGAGCCAGCCTCCCAGCTATCGTTGATGATGTAGCGGATGCCGCGTTTACCGATCCAGTCGGGGCCGACGGTGTCCTTGTAGCTTTGGAGATACTGCTCCATGTAGTTCTTGACGTCCTGGCGATTGAGCTTGTCGACCTCGAGTCCTGTTGCCTCGGCGGTAGCGGGGTGGTTGGTGATGCCGAGGAGCGAATATCCGAAGCGAAGCACGACCCATGTGCCAGCGGGCGGGGTCCAGTCGAGGGAGCCATCGGGGCGCATTTTCGCGGTCAGATCGACGACATCAGACTTGTTGATTGCGAGATCAGATGGAACGGTCGGCGTTGCGAACTGATAGAGGTCGGGAACGGGGACAAAGGCGGCCTTCTCGACGAAATGATTGACGCGCGCGCCGGGGTGTAGGACGAGCTCGGCGATTTTGTATTCGGTGGGCGGTTCGCCGAGGCGCAGGCCGAAGGATTTGGGATCGATCCCCGATG
>JAJZFR010000274.1 GCA_021805265.1 Acidobacteriota bacterium
GAGATGCTCACTTGCAGCCTTGGATCGACTATTACAACCACGAGCGACCCCATGGTAGCCTCAACTACAAGCCGCCCATCAGCCGCTCCGACTCTGCAACAACCTCTTGAGCATCTACAGGCACCCGAGTTAGTGGAGATCGGGAGATGCCAGAGTTGGTTGATCCCCGGTCTCAGAAACGAGACCGGGGGCACCCCCATTCTTATTTCCCAGGTCTGAGAGTCCAGACTTGGGCACCCCGATCCCACCCGGCTTGTTGGTCGGGTTGGCGCCGGGAATCGTGCTCACGTTTGCAGCGGGGAATTTTATTCGATGCGGAGGACGGTGGCGGCGTGGGCTTCGAGGGTGATCTGGCCTGCTTTGTTCGCAGCGGCTCGTTTGCCGGTAAAGATGTCTGTGGAGGCGATCTTCTTCCGGCCCAGGCCAAGCGCAGCCCAGGGCAGAGTCAGGCTGGCGGGCTGGTCTCGCAGGTTGAAGATGGCGAGATAGCGACCGGCGCCGGGTCCGGAGGGGATGACCGACTGCCAGATGCGGATGTCGTCGAAGCTGGTGGGGAGCGCCTGGATCGGGTGACTAACCGATGCTTCCTGGTTCATCGCGATGAGGGTTTTGTTGGTGATGAGCGAACGGGTGAAATCGTCGAGTTGGGTGAGGTTTGCGCCGAGGATGAGCGGCGAGCGGGCGACCGCCCAGAGGATGAATTCCGTGCGCTCCTCCTCCTGGGTGAAGCGGGATTGTCGCGGCTGGCCCCAGCCGGGATGGGGCTGGAGTGAGCCGAAGGGGAGCATGTCTTCATCGGGCCAGTGGCCGGGGCCGGCCCAAGGCTGCCAGGCGGCGAGACGGTCGAATGCCTGACGGGTGCCAAGGGGGAATTCCCCTTTGCCCGGCTCGGGAATGTGGGACCAGACATCCCAGTGGTCGTCGGCGATGCGCCACATATTCGCGTAGCGAGTGACTTCGGCGGCGTTGGCGAGTGCGGTTGGGCCGGGCGAGAGGCTGAGCACGATGGGGCGACCGGATTTGCGGATGGCGGCGGCGATCTGTCGAATCTCGGTTGGTTTGTAGGGGTGGTCGCTGATGCAATCGACCTTGAGGAAATCGACGCCCCAGGAGGCGTAGAGAGCGATCATGGAGTCGTACCATGCCTGGCCTGCGGGGTTGTCGCGGACGCCGTAGTTGCCGTTATCCCACGGGCATACGTCCGTGGTGTCGCCCGCCTGGGCTGCGGTGAACGAGGAGTCAGCGATGGGCGTATTGCGCCGGACGCTTTCGCGGGGAATACCGCGGACGAGATGGATGCCGAAGAGCAGTCCCTGGGCGTGGACCGAGTCAGCGAGCGGTTTGAGTCCCGCGCCGTTGGCAGCGGAGGGAAAGCGGTTGAGCGCCGGGATGAGGCGACCGTTGGAATCGAACTGGAAGGCTTGTTTTTCGACGTTTGCGCCGAAGGGGTCCTGCATGTACCAGCCTTCGTCGATGACGGAGTATTTCCAGCCTAAAGAGCGCAGGCTGGCGACAACGGCAGTGTTGGCGCGGAAGTCGGCTTCGTTGATGGTGAGGCCGTAGGCGTCCCAGCTATTCCAGCCCATGGGTGGCGTGGGAGCGAGATGGGAGGCGGGATTGGGAGCGGAATTGGAAGCCGGTTTCCAGGCCGTGGCCGGGAAGGCGGCAACCAGAAGCGCAGCGGGGAGCAGCCAGAATGAGAGAGACGGAAAGTGCGGGAATCGGTGCATGATGATAACGAATACCATAGAATTCATGATGGACACCAGAGACCTGTTTGCGTGCGGAGAAAAATGCGCTGCCGGGCGAAGTGGGGAGTCTGCTAAGCTGCTGAGGAAAGCGAGAGGAAGCGGGATGAAAGTTGTGGCGCGAAAGTGGCCAGCCATGAATTTTGCGTTGGTTTTACTGGCTTTCGCTGGTCTGCTGAACGCAGGCGGACAGACCGCAAAGCCAGCGGGCGAAGCAGCCGGACTGACGGTGATTCACAGCGCGCACGGGCCGAACTCGGCCGCAGCCGAGCGGGCGCATTACGTGGTGCTGGTATCGCTCGATGGCTTTCGCTGGGATTATGCGCGGCGGGATGGGGCGACGAATCTATTGAAGCTGGGGACGGAGGGCGTGTGGGCTCCAGACGGAATGCTCCCGAGCTACCCGTCGCTGACGTTTCCCAATCATTTTTCGATTGCGACGGGGCTGTATCCGGAGCATCACGGGCTGGTAGCCAACAGCTTCCGGGATGAGACGCGCGCGGCGGAGGGCAAGCTCGCTCTCTACACGATCCGCGACGGGCGGGCGGTGACGGACGGAAGCTGGTATAGCGGAGTTCCGCTGTGGTCACTGGCGGAGCGTGAAGGGATGCGGACGGCGTGTCTTTTCTGGCCTGGGTCGGAGGCGGAGATTGCCGGGGAGCGCCCGTCGGAGTATCTGAAATTTGACGACCACACGGACGAGTCTGCGCGGATCGATGTGGTGGCGGCGTGGCTGCAGGAGCCAGCGGCGACGCGGCCCCACTTCATCACGCTGTACTACTCGGACGTGGACCACGCGGGACACGCGTTCGGTCCGGATGCCCCGGAGACGCGTGCCGCAATTCACCGCGTCGATGGGCTGATCGGCAAGCTGGAAGCCGCGCTGGCGGCGACGAAGCTGCCCATTGACCTGGTGGTGGTGAGCGATCACGGGATGGTGAAGATCGATGGGCCATGGGTGACGCTCGGAGACTTTGCCAACCTTATGGGCTTTGAGACCGCCGGGCCGCTGCTCTACGGGAAGACAGAGGCGGATCGCGCACGGGTGTATGACGAGTTGAAGCATGCGTCGGAGAAGTTTCAGGTGTATCGACGAAAGGACGTACCGGCGGCGCTGCACTATGACGAAAATGCGCGGGAAGGCGATCCAGTGGTGGTGCCGACCGGGCCTTACGCGATTCGCGCTCGAGGCCCTGAGGCAGGGCACCCGGACCAGCCGCCGACTGTCGGTTCGCATGGGTTCGATCCACGCACGATGGCGGAGATGAAGGCGAGTTTTTTTGCTGCCGGGCCGGATATTGTCTCAGGCAGGACGGTGGCTCCGTTTGAGAATGTGAACCTGTATCCGTGGATTGCGCACATGCTGGGGCTTGCGCTGCCAACGGCTGCGCCGCTCCCGGATGGGAAGCTGAGCATACTTTCAGGAACGTTGCGCGACAACGGAGTCTCTTCTGCCGACGTTTCAACCACCGGGAAGAACCTCCCGTAGCGTTTCCCGCCGTCCGAAGCAATCGCAAATATCCATACCTTGAGGAGCCGTTTTGTTGAAGACAGTGTTGGGCATCGATGGAGGCGGGACGAATACGCGGGGGGTGATCCGGCGCGGCGAGACGGAACTGGCACGGGCGAAAGGCGGCTCGATCAAGCGTCTGCGGGTGGGCGCGGAGCAGGCGGAGGCGAACCTGCGGGCGCTGCTCGATGACGTGTATCGACAGGCCGGGGTGAGCGGCGTGGACGCCGCGTCAGCAGGGGTGGCGAGCGCTTCGCTGCCGGGGGTGACGGACTGGATTACCGAGGTGTTTCGCGAGTACCGGATCGAGCGTTCCGAGGTGGTGGGCGATGAGGTGATCGCGCTGGATGCGGCGTTTCGCGGCGGAGCGGGGATTTTGCAGATTGCCGGGACGGGGTCGAACTGCATCGGACGGACGGCGGATGGCGGGCGCGAATCAGCGGGCGGTTACAGCTCGACGCTGGGCGACGAAGGTTCGGGTTACTGGATCGGGCTTCATGCTGTGCGGCAGGCGCTGAAGGCCTATGACCGAGGCGAACGGACGGCGGTACTCGAGCGCGTTGGCGCGCTGTGGCGGACGACGACACTGGAAGAGCTGGTGAGCGTGGGGAATGCGACGCCGGGGCCGGATTTTTCAGAGCTTGCGCCGTTGATCTCGGAGCTGGCCTCGGCTGGCGACGGGGTTGCGCTGCGCGTGCTGGAGCAGGCCGGGACGGACCTGGCGGAGTTCGTGCTGGTGGTGCGGGAGAAGCTGCGCCGAGGAGGCGGACTGGCTGAGGAAGTTCCGGTGGCGTGGACGGGCAGCGTACTGGAAAAGATTCCGTTGGTTCGCGCGCGTTTTCAGTCGTTGCTCGAGCAGGCAGCGCCGTCGATGCCGGTCGCAGAGAGCGGAGTGATTTCAGTGGATGGAGCGCTGTGGCGCGCGCTGCGGCTGGCCGATCAGGCTTGATCTGCGCAGTTTGCGATCAGCGGGTTGCCGGTTTTCCCGCGATGAGCGAGGCTAGCAGAGCGCCGTTCGGGGCGAGCGCGACGAGATTTGCCGGCTGCCCTGGGACGAGCGATCCGGCGCGGGCGCTGAGGCCGGTCATGGTGGCGGGATTGCGCGTTAGCAGAGGGAGTGCCTGGGCGGGATTGGCTCCGGTAAAGGCAAGAAAATTGACCAGCGCCTGGTCGAGCGTGAGCACACTGCCCGCGAGAACACCGTTGGCGGTTGCGCGACCGTTGGCGACCTGAACGTTGAAGCCGCCAAGCTGATACTCGCCGTCAGGCATTCCGGTGGCGGCCATGGCGTCGGTGATGAGGATGCCGCGTTCCCTGCCCTTCATGCGCCACCAGAGGCGGACCATGGCCGGATCGACGTGGATGCCGTCGCAGATGAGTTCGGCGAAGAGCGAGTCGGTGGTGAGCGCGACGCCGAGGATGCCGGGTTCGCGGTGATCGAGCGGGCGCATGGCGTTGAAGGTGTGGGTGGCGGAGTTTGCGCCGGCACCGAGTACCTGGCCGGTTTCAGCGGCGGTTGCGTTCGAGTGTCCCACAGAGACGCGGACACCGCGGGAGACGGCGTGGGCGGCGAGTTCGGCGGCTCCGGGAAGCTCTGGCGCGAGCGTCATGAGGCGCAGGTGGCCGTCGGCGGCGTCCCAGAGGCGGTCGAAGATGGGAATCGATGGAGCGAGCAGGTGTTCCGGGGGATGGACGCCGCGCTTGGCGTGGGAGAGAAACGGACCCTCGAGGTGAATGCCGAGCGGGGTTGCGCCTGGCCAGTCTGGGGAATGGAGCAGCTTTGCCAGCCTCTCGACGGACCGCAGCGTGGCATCGAGCGGCGCGGTGACGGTGGTGGCGAGAAAGCTGCCTGTGCCGCGCGAGGCGAGAAAACGGCTGATGGTGTGTAGAGACTCCGGGGTTGCCTCCATGACGTCGTGGCCCGCGGCGCCGTGAATGTGAACGTCGAAGAAGGATGGGGCGAGGATTGCGCCGGGGTAATGGAGGCGCTCACTGTGGCCTGGAAGTTCCCGCGTGGAGCGGGTTCCAATGGAACGAATGTGGCCGTCTTCGAGTTCAAGGACAGGGTCGGCGAGAAGTTGGTCGCCGTTCCAGAGCCAGTCGGCCAGCACTACGGTTTGCATGGAGGCAATCATCTTGAGTCCAATGGTTTAAGTACAGGGAGCGAACAGTACAGAGTAACCGATAGAGATAAAGAAAGCTACGGAGAAGCTCGCGCCGGAGAACGGAGAATTATCCAAGCACCTTACACCACTCAGCCTCAAAATGTTCTCGGCTGAAATGCGTCTTGACATGCTGCTGACCCAGCAATGCAGCGTTTTTCATGTGCGGTAAATAGGTCAAAGGGGAACGTACAATACTGTTCATTTCCTGGTCAGATTGAAATAGCAGCGGGTAGTTATCCAGTCCGAGTCCTTCGAAGGATATGTCATTGCCGACCACGGCGCATCCGTGTGCAAATGCCTCGATAACTTTGGTCTTAATCCCGCCCCTCAGTCTGCCCGGCGCAAACAAGACAGTTCCATCAGCATAGATATGCTCAACGCTTGGGGCGTATCCACGAAATATAACACCGGGCACTGCTGGCCAAGAGCCAACCATATTGCCATAAATATGAATCTCGGCAGAAGGCCGAATACTTCTCCAAATATCGAGAATCAAATTGATGGTAAGCCGGTTCTGGGGCAAGGCATCGGTGCCGAGAAAGAAGTAGTTAGTGAATGCCTCATAGGACTTGGGAGAAGCGACGACATCCATGGGAGGCGGAATCACCCATACCTTTGCCTTGCAGCCATGTCTGCGATAGCGCTCTTCCAGAATTCTGCCCTCGACATCAGAAAGAAGAACAACGGCATCTACCCAGTGACCGATCGTGCTCTCTACATGCTCCAGTGCAGCCTGTTCGTAGCGCGCAACCAATCCTGACACAAAAGAATTCGCGATGGTTTTGGAGAGCCACACCGGAATGCGCTCGTGCTGATAACCCAGAGAAAGCGCAGTTTTCGATGAGCCAAGCAATTGCATACGTCGCGACATCAAATCGTCCAGATCGACGACGATTCTCATTTGATTGCGTAACTTTTTCAGACCCGCGAGCAGAAAAAAGGTTCGCACACCGTCGCAATACAAGGTATCAGGCGGACACGTCTGTAGTTGTTGCAGGATTGATTGCAGGCTTCCACGGTCGCAAAAAAGGAGGCACTGGAACGAAGGAAGACAGCCTGCAAGCAGCGAGCGAAGTGCAGTCCTAGCTGCACTGACAACTGCACTGACTGTACGCAACTCAACAAGACTATACAACCGTGCGTGGATCACTTGATGGCTTTTGGACATCGATTTCCGAATTGCTTCAATAATGCGAGGGCGTCCGGCGAGCCTGGCAGCATCGATGTCTCGGCTCCAAACTGCGGTGAGGTGTGGCTTAGAGTTGTCCAGCATGATTCTCATAGTGTAATCAACGCCGTTGTTTTCGGTGAGACGCAGCCATACGCTCAACCGCACTCAAAGCTGGAGCAGCATACTGTCGATGCACAGAATCAAATAGAAAACTCTCAGACCTTTGACGTGCTCGAGAGACCATCTCACGCAGATCTGTCGCTAAACCCTGTTGAATTGCCCGAGCAATCGCATGCGCATTCAATGATTCGGCATAGATGGCATCTTCGCCGAGCAGTTCACGAAATACACTGAGGGGGCTCAAAACATTGGGCGTACCACAGCGAGCCGCTTCGATCACCGGGATGCCAAAACCTTCTCCAGTAGAAGGCATGCAGTGCAGGTCGGCCTGAGCGTATTCATGATGTAACTCTTCGTCACTCATCGGCGGCAGTATCGTAACTGACTTGCTATCAAGACGAGACTGCTGGCACCATGATTTGACCAACTCAGATTTGTCTGACATTGCGGCCAGATGCAGATGGATGTTGTAATCGTATTGATTAAGCATAGCTACAGCCTGCAACAACGCCAGCGTATTCTTGGTCTGGGCGTGACCCCCGAAATGCAGTATCCTCGGCGGATGCGTACGAACGCTTCGAACGTTCTCCGGAATCTTCTCAAAGTGTGCTGCAAGCGCGTTTGGAACAACTCGAATCGTAGTGTCTCGAACCAGAAGCTTCTCAATTTCGATCCGAGAGGCATCCGATACCGTAAAGATAATGTCAGCTCTATCGACCGATTGTTTCAGCTTGAGGCGACGATATAAATTGCCTAGTCCTTTTTCCCCATCCTGCAGGAAAATGACATCGTGCACAACCAGCAGACGAAGGCTTCGATGGCTCATAAAGAAAATGGGCATAACGTTGTGCGGATAGAGTGCAATGTCCGGAGTAAGGACCTCTCGCGAGAATGGTTCCACGACTTCATGGAGTAATACGCGACCAACAGAAGATGACCAGAGAGGAATGTCGTTAAGCTTGTTGGTCCAGGACATCCTCTGTACATGCTTGCTCAGTTGAACCGCATAACGCCCAAGACCACGCTTGCTATTCCAATGAAGGCCGTCGAAAAGACAATAGCTCGGGATGTCCATGCTGTTATGCAATGGTTCATTGCCGGTGACTTGCTCCAAGCCGGTAGCATCACGCAAAGGGATGCATCTGAGGTCTAACTTCATCGAACTTTTACTCCAAGCATCTACAAAAGTCGTCGTGGTGTAACTTTCCGTGGAGCGATGTTGACTTCGCGATGTGAGAGCGCTTCGTTGCAAGTCTCATTTGCGAGTTTTTTGAAATACTGATGCAGGATCGCAGGAGTCGATTCTCACAGCCGTTCCGGTGGCCAGGGTTCCTAGCCTGGGAGTCGCCTTCATTGATTTTCGCAGGAACTTGATGAGTGACTCGCATAACCTTTTCCCAAACAAGCTCAGACTCCAGAAGTAAACATGAAAGAGCGGGTTCCTATTAAATCCCAACTTCCCAAGAGCAATGTAATAGCGAAAAAAGGATCGAAACCGCGAAGTTGCCACGAAGGCAAGAAAGTAATACGAGTAATTTCCCAAGTCATTTAACACTTTTCTATAAATTCCCAGATGATGCGTGGAATCCATGTAGGCAGCAATATTCAGCAAATTGCGAATCATGGTGACACGCGCGTCCGAGGTGTAGACACCTGGCTGAAACATGCCCTTCTCGGCTTCGCTATTACCAAAATCAGGTTTGTTGTCTCTACATACAGCGATGGTATCTGCTATGTAAAGGCCATGCCCACTGCGAAGCAATTCCGCCGCAAGATAAACCTGGTAATACAGGGTTCCGTCAAAGCGGTCAGAGGCCACTGCGAGCGCATCCCGGCGGCGAAAAACAAGGCCAGCAAGTACGCCGACCCTGCGAAAAAACGTTGCTATTGTGTCCGCACCAGGAGAAAAAATGGTTGTGGTCGGGAAATATCGGACTACCTGATCGAGATATTGAGGGTCAGTATAGAACCATCCATAGGAGCGTATACACACGGCAACCTCTGGATGCTCTCTGAGTAACTTGAGAATGATCGCAAGAGCGCCCGGACGTAGCAAGTCATCATTTCCCATCATCAGACAGTAATCGCCATTTGCTCGTTCGAAGAGTGAACGGACATTGCCGTCAAAACCGAGCGTCTTCTCATTTTCAAAGTAGCGTATACACCCGACACCTCGTTGCCTATATTCG